>DAOVEW010000357.1 GCA_030668755.1 Bacillota bacterium
CTCCACCTGAGCGTAGGAACGCCTCCCACGCTGCGCACCGACGGGGACCTGATGCCGCTCAATGCGGAGAAGCTAACGCCGACCCGGATGAACGAGCTGATCTACACCATCCTCACCGATGAACAGATATCGCAGTTCGAGGAAACGTGGGAGCTGGACTTCGCCTACAGCGTTCGCGGCCTGTCGAGGTTCCGCGTCAACGTACACCGACAGCGGGGCACCATCGGCTCGGTCTTCCGCGCCGTTCCCGTGGACCCGCCCTCTCTCGACGGACTGGGGATGCCGGAGGTGCTGCGCACCTTCTGCCTGCGTCCCCGCGGGCTCGTGCTCGTGACAGGCCCGACCGGTTCGGGCAAATCTACGAGCCTGGCGGCGATGATCCGCGAGATCAACGTGTCGCGGCGCAGGCACATCGTAACGATCGAGGATCCTATCGAGTTCCTCCACCGGAACGAGAAGAGCATCATCATCCAGCGCGAAGTCGGCAGCGACACGCGGAACTTCTCGGCCGCACTGCGACACGTCCTGCGCCAGGACCCGGATGTCATCCTGATCGGCGAGATGCGCGATCTGGAGACCATCGGGGCCGCCCTCACAGCGGCCGAGACGGGCCACCTCGTGCTGGCCACCCTTCACACGACCAGTGCGGCGCAGACGGTGGACCGCATCGTAGACGTATTCCCACCCCACCAGCAGGAGCAGGTCCGGGTTCAGCTCTCGACCGTGCTCGAGGGCATAATCTGCCAGACACTACTGCCGCTGGCAGACGGCAAGGGACGGATCTGCGCCCAGGAGATATTGGTCGCGAGTGACGCGATCCGCAACCTGATTCGCGAGGCCAAGGCCCACCAGATGCCGTCGGTCCTGCAGTCGGGCGGGGCCGAAGGCATGCAGACTCTCGACCAGGCGCTCAAGGCGCTGGTTCAGCAGGGCAAGGTCATCCCACAGGCTGCGATGGCCGTCGCAAGCAATCCCGAAGACTTCAAGATGTTCCTCGCGATGCGCTGATACGCGGCCTGCTGAGGAAGACGAAAGCTTGCGCGCTCCGCTATCGCCGGTAGCGGAGCGCTGCGCTTGCGACGTTGCCGGCCGCGTCGCGCGCTCGCACCTCCACCTCGTGCTCCCCCTCCGGCAGACGCCCCTCGTCCAGCGCAATCGCCTCGTAGCGGCCGTCGAAGATCCCGTCCTTGGCCGCGGCCGCGAGCCAGTCGCCTCCGTCCACGCGGAACTCAGCGCTTGTGACATAGGTGGTGCGCTCGTAAACACTGACCTCATCGGGAGGCGGGTCATCGTCTGTTCTGCGGCGATCAAGGATGAGCTCTGGCGAGGTGTTGTCCACGAAGAATGACCGCGAAACGGCCACGCCCTCCCGAGGGTCCAGCGGATTCGCACGCCCGTCGCTGCCGACAACCTTGATCCGGCAGAGGCCGTCCGGCACCTCCGCAGTATCCCACTCCCTGGAGGTGGCCTGGGAGGACGGACCGGATGGCTCTCCGCCCCCCATTGGCTCCTCTGCCGAAGGCGCTTCTTCCGCCATATCCTCGGGTTCCAGGCCAGGCTCCACCGCACTGGTAAGGACATCCTCAACGCCCTCATCATCCGGGAAGCCGTAGCTTCCCAGCTCTTCCGCGCCGATGACGGAGGGCCCGCGATCTGCGGCTGCATCCGGCCGGCAGAGGACGCCAGCGGCCACCGGCTTGCCCTCGGCCGCCTCATCCGCGGCGCTCGCTTCGGCCCGGCCCGCAGCTTCTTCGCCTTCACCTTCTGCCGCCGGCGCCTCGTCCCCGAGGATCTCCGTCCAGGTCTCCCCTCGGTTCGCCGACCAGTAGACCGTGTAGGTGATGTCGTCTCGGTCGGGGTCCTTTCCCGACCACTTGATGTGCTGTTTGCCCGACCAAATCGCATCGCTCTTCGGCGATGTCAGCTTCACCTCCGGACTCCGGTTGACCGGGAGGTAGCGGCACTCTACCGCCTCCACCTCGGGCATCACACTACCACCGCTCAGGTCCACGCGACACTGCACGAACCGATTGTGGGGCAGCGCCGCACAGCCCTGCCCGTCTTCCCCAATCGCCTGCCACGGGCTCCAAGTCACATCCGGATAGGCGGTTGCGCCAGTGCGGGCCCGGATGACGACGCGCGTCCCGTCGGGCGAGTCTCCGCGCCACTGCACCGCACCCCACCGGGCGACGGCCTGAGCATCGTGTGTGGGAGAGAGATAAGTGCCCGTGCGGTCGCCGGTGACGTCTAGGTTTATTACCCGTCCGGTGTCTGAGGCGGTGAGGTAGATGTTCCCGAGGTGATCGGCCGCCATCGCACCGACGAAGGCGGTCTCCGGGTCACAGATTTCGGCGGTGCGCTCATCGGGGAGTATAGCGTGCACTGACGCCCCAGGTGCAGTCGCGGCGTAGACGGCGCCATCGGGGCGGACGAGTAAAGCGGAAATGTGCTTGGCCTTTACCTCCAGCAGCTCGCGAACGACGCCATCGGGCTTGATCTGCAGCACGCGGGCCTTCGGCGTGGTGCCAACGTAGACGTCGCCGCTGGCATCGACGCCGATGCTCTGCACCGCTGCGTCTTGAAGCTCGCACACCGAACGCGCGGTGCCGTCCGGGGCAACTGCGTACACTTTGCCGAGCGGCGAAGTGCCCAGGTACACCGTGTCGTCAGGACCCAGAGCGAGGCCGATGACATGGCGGTCGGCGGCAGTGAACGCCACCTGTGCCACACCGTCGGCGGATATCCGGAAGAGCCGGCCTTCCGGTCCCGTCGCTGCCCAGAGCTCGCCCGCTTTCGACAGGCCGAGCGCCCATATGTTCTGGACGTCCAGCCGACAGAACT
>DAOVEW010000380.1 GCA_030668755.1 Bacillota bacterium
GGTCCAGCCGCATGGCCGCCTCCCACCCGCGCCGCCGCTGCTCGAACTCCTTCAGCACCTCGCGTCCCAACCCTAGCACGGCCGCCCGCACCTCCGGTGTTGTCACCCTCGGCCGTTGGCTCGGAGGCGCCGCGAATAGACTCAACCACGAGAGCTGGCACAGCGTTTCGTCCCCCAGGAACTCCGGCCGGAAGATCAGAACCATATCCCGCGTCCCCGGCTCGGTGGTCCGCCAGCCGTGCGTCTCCCAGGCAGTGCACATCCACACATCGCCGGGCGCCACCCGAAACACGAGGTCATCGAAATGGCGCTCCTGCGCCCCGGACAGCACCACCCCCACCTCCATACCCTCGTGCACATCTATCTCCAGCGCCTGCTCCTCCGGGTAGAAGTTGCTGTTCGGATACACAGGCGTGTCCGGCGATAGACTGTAGTCGTATCGCTTCGTGCTCGCGTCGGGGTCAATGCCGAAACCCGACACCGAGGGGAATCTCTCCATACCAACCATATTACAGGGACGCGGCCCGGTTTTCAACAACGCGACGGCGGCCGTGCGGTTGATTTTCCCAAGCGCGTCGAAGCAGAACTGGCATTCACGTCATGCCGAGGGATCTGTCCGCCGAATTGTCCGCCGTAACCTCGGCGAAGGCGGCCGCGAAGCATCTCGGCATCGTCTCCAGCACCCTCCTGCTTCTCGCTCCATGCCCGGCATTCTCGGCCATACCCGACGGCCGGCGTCCAGGCCTCGCTCCCGCCTTCCTGGAGGATAGGCCTCCCGTTCCGACGAATCACGGAGCAGGCGCAGAACCGAGACCTGCTGCGCCGGCCCGGACCGCGTCCGCGGTCGCTCAATCCGAGAGGGGCGCCTGGTGAAAGACGATAGGCGCATCTGGCGGGGCTTCTTGATCGGCGGTGTGCTGCTGCCGGTCAACGCGCTCTGGGTGCTCTACATGGAGCACATCGCAGCCTACGGGCCCATCCCCTCGACCATTTCCCTCTTCTTCAACGTCGTCTTCATCCTCTTCTTCCTCGCCCTCGCCAATCTATTGATCCGCCGGCTCCGCCCTCGCTGGGCGCTGACCCGCGGTGAGCTCATCGTCGTCTACGTCATGCTCACGACCAGCACCTCGCTGGCCGGCCTCGACGGCATGCAGGTCCTCCTGCCCGTCATGACTCACGGGTTCTGGTTCGCCACCCCCGAGAACCACTGGGACCGGATGCTCAGCGGCGCGCCGCTCTCACTCGTCGTCTCCGACCAAGACGTCCTCTACGGCTACTACAACGGTTCCTCCACCCTCTACCAACACTCCGTCATACAAGCCTGGCTCACGCCGGTCCTCTGCTGGACCGGCTTCATCGCAGTGCTCGTCTTCGTCTTGCTCTGCATATCCGTCATTGTCCGGTCGCAGTGGGCCGAGCGGGAGCGCCTCACTTTCCCCATCATCAGACTCCCCCTCGCAATAATCGATCCAAACACCTCCCTCTGGCGCAACCCCCTCTTGTGGATCGGGTTCCTCGCCGCCGGCAGCATAGACCTGCTCAACGGCCTCCACTACCTCTATCCCGCGCTCCCCTATCTCTCCATCGCACCAACCCTCGACAGCTACGGCTCCAACGACCTCATGCGGTATATTCACGATATGCCCTGGGCCGCCATCGGCTGGCTGCCCGTCACGTTCTATCCGGCCGTCATCGGCTTGGCCTTCCTCCTGCCGCTGGACCTCCTCTTTGCCTCCGTCTTCTTCTTCTTCTCGTGGAAGGCGATGTTCGTCCTCGCCGCCGCGCTCGGCATCAGCCAGGGCTTCGCCGAGGAGATGTCCAAGAGCGTCTTCCCCTACCACAACGAGCAGATGTTCGGCGGCTACCTCGCCATCGCCATTGGGCCCCTCATCATCGGCCGCCGCTACTATCGTCACGTCTGGCTTCGCATCATAGGTCGCTGCTCGGAGGTGGACGACAGCAAAGAGGGACTCACCTATCGCATGGCCGCCATTGGCATTCTCCTGGGCATCGCCGCCCTCGTCGCCTTCAGCATCCACGCTGGCCTTTCCCCGCATCTGGCCATCCTCTTCTTCGTCATCTACTTCGTCGTCTCCGTCGCGGTCGCTCGCGTGCGCGCCGAGTTCGGCTCTCCCGTCCACGACTTCCACTGGGCCGGCCCAGGGCAGACCATCGTCTACGTCGGCGGCACCATGAGCATTCGCAACCGCGACCTCACCATTCTCAGCCTCCTCTGGTGGTTCAACCGCGCCTATCGCTCACACCCCATCGGCAACAACATCGAGGGCCTCCAGATGGCGGCCGAGACCCGCTCCCGCAGCCGCGCCATCGCGGCAGCCATCGTGCTGGCCGCCGTCCTGGGAGCCCTCGCCGTCTTCTGGGGCTGGCTCCACTACGCCTATAACCTCGGCGTCGCCTCCAAGTGGCTCGGCGGCGACGCGCGCGGAGTCGAGATGTGCTCGAACCTCCAATCTTGGATCGAGAACCCGCGGGAGCCCAACTTCGATTCCCTCTTCGCCGTCGCCGCGGGCTTCGGCATCACCATGCTGCTCGCCGCAGCCCGCACCGCCTACGTCGGCTGGCCCCTCCACCCGGTGGCCTACGCGCTCTCCGCCAGTTGGTCCATCCACCTCGTCTGGATGCCCATGCTCATCGCCTGGATCGCGAAGTCCTCCATCCTCCGCTATGGCGGCCTCCAGTCCTACCGCCGCGCGCTG
>DAOVEW010000283.1 GCA_030668755.1 Bacillota bacterium
TGGGCGGTCACCGACGAAGGCTTCCCCGCTGCCCTCACTTGGGACCAGCAAACCGACGTCTTCATCCAGGCCGCCAACACCGGCACAACTACCTGGGACCAGTCCTATGCGCTCATGTCGATCGGCAGGCCCACCGGCCCCGTTGTCTCCGTTGACCGATGGGGGCTGACCCTGGTGCCCCAGACCGGTATCACGCTGCCCGTCGGCCCCGACGAAGGCATCCTCCTCGAGTTCGGTGTAGTCGCACCCCCCATTACTACGGTTGCATACGCCCCGGCGGCGGACCCAACCGACCCGGGCGCGGAGGCCAGCCTCGGCTGTCACTGGGGGCTCGCCCGCGCTGGCGAGCTGGTCTCGGACGACCTCGCCGGCGACGAGATCGTCATCAGCCGCTTCCCCGACATCCATCCCGGTACCCCCGGCGCCTGGGCCCGCTTCTTCGTTGAGGAGTGCGCCGGGCGCGTCCCCTACATCGTCTCCGGCTATCAAGACGGCTGCTACCACCCCAAGTACGAGGTCAGCCGCGACCAGATGGCCGTCTTTATCGCTCGCGCCGCCGGATACGAGCTTGCAGATGTCACCGACGACGTGTTCCCCGACGTCCCGGCCTCCCACTGGGCGGCCCGCGAAATCGCCGCCTGTGTGGAGAACGGCGTCGTCCAGGGCTACCCTGAGGGGTTCTACCTGCCCGACCAGCTCGTTACCCGCGCTCAGATGGCCGTATACGTCGCCCGCGCGAGGAGCTTCGAGCTGCGCGAACCCACCGCGCCGCCCTTCGAGGACGTCTCCCCCAAACACTGGGCCGAGCGCGAGATACAGGCCTGTGTCGAGAACGGCGTCGTCTTCGGTTTCGACGATGGCGCCTATCGGCCCGAGATGCCGGTCGCCCGCGACCAGATGGCCGCCTACATTTGGCGCGCCTTCATCGGGCCCCTCAGCAGCCCGGTGATTCTCGCCGGGCCCGGCATTGTCCCGCGTGACCCGACCTCTCTCGAGTACCACGGTTGGTCCTCTATCACTACCGGTGACATTTTCGACCCCGGCTATGCCTACATCGCCTTCGACGCGGCCCGGCTGGACAGCAACCTCGCCGCCGACGGACACTGGGACGTCACCTTCGCTCTCTTCGACGCCGACAGCCCAACTGCAGCGGCCACCGCCGCGGTCTCGATGACCGGCGGCGACCTGGCCGCCGCCAAGAGCGCCGCCCTCGCTTCCGGCGATCCCTACTTCGTGCTCTCCTGGGCCATCCCCGCGGGGCTCTGCCCTGGCCACTACACCTTGGTCGTCACCGCCGAAGACGCGTTCGGCCGGCTTCGCGAGGTTGCCCGGCAGCCACACCTCACCATCACATCCGGACACGTGCTTGTGCTCTACGACGGCTCCGGGCCCTACGGATGGATCGGCGAGATGTATGCTCAGCAGCTCGCCAATCTCCTGGGTCACTTCCCCGTTACCTGCGAGACAAAGCCGGTCGAGGACTACGCCCCCGGCGAAATAGACCAATCCGGCGCCACCTTCTACCTCGGCACCGTCTTCGACAATATTCTCCCGCCCGCGTTCCTCGAAGACGTCATGACCACCGAACACACCATCTGCTGGTGCTACTACAACCTCTGGCAGATTGCCTGGGAAGACCCCGACTTCGAGGACCGCTTCGGCATCGCATTCGACGGCATGTATGAACTCGACCTGGACGCCGTCTGGTACCGGGGCGAGACCCTCCAGAGAGACGTCGCCGAGCCCGAGATTGGTGTCGCCTGGCCCCTGGACTCCGAGATCAGCACCGAGATGGCCACCGCCTGCGCCTCCGACGACCCCGGTGAAGACGTCTGCATCCCCTACGTCCTCCGCGGCCGCAACCTCTGGTATGTCGCCGACATTCCCTTCTCGTACGTCGGCGAGGAAGACCGCTACCTCGCCTTCGCCGACCTACTCCACGACATGCTCGGCATCGACCATCCTGAGAGCCACCGCGCCCTCATCAGGATCGAGGACGTCGAGCCCACTGCCTCGCCCGAAAGCCTCCGCGCCATCGCCGACTACCTCTACTCCGAGAGCGTCCCCTTCGCCGTCTCCGTAATCCCCGTCCACTACGATCCGCTCGGGGTCTACAATGGCGGTGTCCCCTCCCGCATCGAGATGTCCGACTCCCCCGAGTTCGTCGCCGCCCTCCACTACATGGTAGAGCGCGGCGGAAGCATCGTCATGCACGGCTGCACCCATCAGTACAACTCCGTCCTCAACCCCTACACCGCTGCCACTCGTGATGATTTCGAGTTCTACCGCGTCTTCTTCGACGTGCACGGCGATCCCGTCTTCGACGGACCCGTCCCCGAGGACTCCGAGCAGTGGGTCCAGGCCCGACTGGACCTGGGCCTGAGCGAGATGAGCGAGTGCGGCTTCGAGGTCGCCGCCTGGGAGACTCCCCACTACACGGCCTCGCCTCTCGACTACCGCGTCTTCGCCGCCAACTTCCCCCTCACCACGCAGCGGGTCTTCTACTCCGGTTACCACGAGCCGACCGGCACCCGCTATTACCTCGATCAGCTCTTCCCCTACGTCATCTACGCCGACGTCTACGGCCAGAAGATCGTGCCGGAGAACATCGGCCATGTGGATCCCCTGGGCTGGGGCTACTACGGGCCGCGCATGCCCGCGGACATCGTGCGCGCCGCGCAGAAGAACCTCGTCGTGCGCGACGGCTGGGCCAGCGCCTACTTCCATCCCTTCCTCGACCTCGACCTGCTCCGCGACCTGGTCGAGGGAATCAAAGACCTCGGCTACACCTTCGTCCCGCTCACCGCCGACATCGAGTGACTCCCGAGCGGCCCACGGGTTCCACGGCCTGGCCCCTAACCCGAATTATTCATAAGAGATGAAGGGCCGAGGCTCCTGAGGGTCGAAAGATTCAGGTGTAGCGCCAAGTGTGGTGGTTACTTCACCCTGAAACCGCTCCAACCTTGCTCTGAGGGCATTCCTGCTGTATCGTGGGCGTCCTACCTTGCTGGAAGATGAACCCACGTGGAGGCAGCTGGGACCTCTGTTTGTCTGGTGATGAAGACCGTGCTGCTGAGTGCCCGCTGGGCGGGCCGGACGCGCCAGCTGGGACTGGAGCAGGCGGCGAGTGCTTCCGGCGACCGCGCGGAGGTGCTGGCGGAGAACGTCACCCTCCGAGATACCGTGGAGTTCCTGACCGAACGACTGGCGTGTGCGGAACGGCGCCTGAAGGCCGCTCACATCCGGAAGCCGTATTCCCTGGCAGCACACGTGGTCAGGACCGCTCTCGCGCGGATTGG
>DAOVEW010000273.1 GCA_030668755.1 Bacillota bacterium
GAGCCGGCGGAGGTGTACATCATCAACACCTGCACGGTGACGGCCACGGCCGACGCGAAGGCCCGCAAGTTCATCCGCCGCTTCGCGCGCCGCAGCCCCGACGCTACCATCGTCGTCACCGGCTGCCTCGCCCAACGCGACCCCGACGGCGTCGCCGCGCTCCCCGGGGTGGACGCGGTCATTCCCAACACCCGTAAGTGGGAGATGGCCGACATTCTCGCCAAATTCCGCTCCCCGGACGAGGCCGCCGCCTCTCCACCGGCTCCTGCGCGCACCCGCGCCTTTCTGAAGATCCAGGACGGCTGCGACCATCGCTGCGCCTACTGCATCATCCCCCATGTGCGCGGCCGCCCCGCCAGCAGACCCGTGGGCCAAGTGCTTGCAGAGGTTCGCCGCCTCGCCGACGGCGGCGGCCAGGAGATCGTTCTATGCGGCATCCGCCTCGGAGCCTTCGGCCGAGACCGCGGGGACGCCTCCCTCGCCCAGCTCCTGCGCAGCCTGCGCGAGGTCCCGGCCTCTCGCCTCCGCCTCAGCTCCATCGAGCCCATGGATCTGAGCGACGACCTTCTCGACGAGATCGCCGACCACCCCACCCTCTGCCCCCACCTGCACCTCCCCCTCCAGTCCGGCGACAACGATGTCCTGGCCGCAATGGGCCGCGGCTACACAGGCGCCGACTTCGCCGCGCTCGTCGAACGCGTCCGCCGGGCCTGGCCGGACGCCGCGCTGACAACCGACGTGATGGTCGGCTTTCCGGGCGAGACGGAGGAGCAGTTCGACCATACGTGCGACTTCGCCCGCGAGGTGGGCTTCACCCGACTCCACGTGTTCCCGTATTCGTCGCGGCCCGGCACAGCCGCAGTGGGCCGTCCCGACGAGGCGCCCCCGCCCGTGAAGCGGCGCCGCGCCCAGCGGATGCTCGCCCTTGGCCAGGACTTGGCAGCGGCCGCCGCCCGGCAGTGGATAGGCCGAGAAGTGGAAGTGCTCTTCGAGGAGCGGGATCGCGCCGGCCTGCTCACAGGCCTTACCCCACACTACCACCGCGTCCATGCCCGCGGCCCCGACGACTGGATCGGCTGCGTCGTCCAGGTCACCCCGGCCGGCGAGGAGAGCGGCGATCTGTACACCGACCCACAGGACGAGCATACCGATGTCCGTCACTTGTGAGCGGATCGCCCTTCTGCGTCAGACCAGCAGCAAGCCGAGCAGCACCACTCCAAGCGGCAGCGCCACCGCCTGGACGACCTCCATGCCGCCGGCCTGCTGAAACACCGTGGTGTTGCCGACCACGAGGGCCGCGCCACAGCCCACCCAGCACAGCACAGCGCCGAGGCTCACCCGCGCCGACCGCCGCACGGGCTCGCGCTCCAGGATCTGCCAGTAGAGCAGCCCCCAGCGGCGCACCCGTGGATACAGCGCCAGCACCAGCGGCGGCCCCAGCACCGCCGCCACCAGGAAGTTATTGAGCGCGATGATGTTCGCGACCAGGAACCCGGGCGCCAGCGCGAACAGCTCGCAGCCCCACCCGATGACCACAGCACACACCAGGCTCGCCAGCGCCGTCACCAGCACGTACTCCACCAGCCCCCGCCCCGTCATCAGGCCCTGCTGCGTCTCTTTGGACGCCGCTCGGTGTGCTCCCCACACGCGATAAGGTACATATGCATAGAGGAAGTTGCCGACGAACCCAAACAGACTGCCCGGCCCGAGCGTGCCGAAGAAGTCGCCTATCAAGTTGCCGAACGCCGAGCCCCAGGCGGCCGCCGGCCCGAACAGCAGCGCGCAGACGATCGGGACGACGTTCGCGGGGCGCACCTCAGTAATGCCCGGGATGAGAGGAATGGGCTTGAACGGAATGAGAAACGCAGCATACAGGCCCGCGGTGAGGGCGACCAGCACCACCATACGCGTGTTCCGCCACACCTCCAACAGGTCCCGCATCGCTCACCCTCCCAGGGCTCTGTTCGCCGGACGACAAGCCGCCCCTCCCGCGCGGCAAAGGAGCCGCCCAAACCCGTGAGCGCCCCGCGACCTCCCCGCCTCATCCTCCCCTGCGCGCTCGTCTTCGCGGGCGCTCTCGCGATCCGGCTCATCTACGCGCTCACCCGACCCGTCCCCCTCTCCGCGGACGCCGCCTACTACGTGGCGGTGGCCGAGAATCTCTACCACGGACGCGGCTTCGTCGCCGACTATGTCTGGAACTACCTGGGCGGCATTCCGAGCTCTCTTCCGGCCCCGAGCAACGGCTATTGGATGCCGGGCCAGTCGGTGGTCATGGCGGGGGCCTTCGCCCTGGCCCGCGCCGCGTCGCTGCGCGCCGCGCAGGCTCCCTCGATCGTCTTCGGCGCGTTCCTCTGCGCGATCACCGCCTGGACCGGCGGCCTCATTTCCCGCCGACGAGACGTCGCAGTGGTCTCCGGGGCAATGGCGGCGGTCAACTTCCACCTCGTCGGGCTCACGCTCTATCCAGACCACTTCATGCTCGCCGCCGTCCTCGTGAATCTGAGTCTGCTGGCCCTCTGGGCGGCATGGCGCGGCCGATCCTCATGCGCGTTCGCGTCCGGCGCGCTCGCCGGGCTCGCCTACCTCACTCGCACCGACGGAGCGCTCGTGGGCGTCGTCGCCGTCGCGCTCGCGGTCTGCGCCTTTCGCAAGGGCGAACGCGCTCGCGCCCGCGGGCTCGCGGTTGGCTTCCTCATCGCATTCGCGCTCATCGCCGCCCCCTGGTGGGCGCGGCAAACCCTCGTCTTCGGCCATCCCGCCGGCGCGAACCCACTGCGCACTGCATTTCTCACCGAATACAGCGACCTGTTCCGCGTTGATCTGTCCCACCTCGGCCTCGCGTACTATCTGAGGGTCGGCCAGCTCGCCGTCTGGACCACGAGGCTCGATACCCTCCTCCAGGAGCTTCACCTGCTCCGGAAAGCGGTCGAGATCATCGGGCTGCTCGCCATCGCCGCGCTGTTCCTGCGACCCGCGCGACGCGAGTCGCTCCCGTGGCTGATCTACCTCCTACTTGCAGTTGCAGTGCCGGCGCTCATCGTCCCCCTGCCGGCCGCGAAGGGCGGGTTCTGGCACCTAATGCCGAGCATCCTGCCGGCCATCTTCGTGCTGGCGTCAGTCGCACTCATGCACCTGTATGACGTGGGGAAGGCGAAGGGCGCTGCGCCGATTCGCGGGGCCGCGGTGGCCCTGTTCTCGCTCGCCTTTGGGTCGCTCGTCTACGTATGGGCGGTCGCGCCGAAGCACCCGACGGGGGAAGGCGAGTCGTACTATCCGGCAGTGGCCGCGCAGGCCGTCCGCGCGCTCGATCCAAGGCCAACCGCCGTCCTCACCGACAGCGCCTGGGGACTCT
>DAOVEW010000375.1 GCA_030668755.1 Bacillota bacterium
TGAAGCAGGGGCAGGTGGTCGCACTGCTCGACGAGGCGGATTTAGCGGCGCAGGTGGAGCAGGCGAAGGCGACGCTGGCGGAGCGGGAGAGCGCGCTGGCGCGTGCGGAGCGGGAGCTGGAGCTGACGATTCGGGAGACCGCGGCGACCGTGGAGCAGGCGGAGGCCCAGGTTGCCGCGGCGCACGCGCGGCTTGCGACGGCGGGGGCGCAGCTTGAGATGAGGGCGCGGCAGCAGCCGGACGAGGTGCGACAGGCATCGGCTGCGGTGCAGTCGGCGCAATCGGAGCTCGCGGACGCGGAGGCGACGCTGCGGCGGATGGAGCACCTGTCGAAGGAGGGGGCGGTCTCGCAGCAGCGCCTGGACGCGGCGCGGACGAGCTACGAGGTGGCGAAGGCTGCGGTGGAGTCGGCCCGTGCGGAGCTGGCGGTTGCGAAGGCGAAGGACTGCGAGAGTCAGATCCGGGAGCACGAGGTGGCGACGCGCGCGGCGGAGGAGCAGCAGGCGAAAGCGGTGATGAAGTCGGCGCGCACGCAGGAGCGACGGGTGTCGCTGATGGAGCAGGAGGTGCTGGCGCGGCGGGCGGCGGTGGCGGAGGCGAAGGCGGCGCTAGATGTGGCGAAGGCCAGGCTGTCGGACTCGGTGCTCAGGACCCCGGTAGACGGGGTAGCGGTGCGGGGTCCGGGGCACTCGGTGAAGGACGGGGAGGTGGTGGTGAAGGGGATGCCGATCGTGACCGTGGTGTCCACGCAACAGCCCTTGTGGATCAGCGCGGCGGTATCGGAGCTGTATGTGGACCGCGTGCGGGAGGGGCAGCCGGTGCTCATCCGGATCGACGCGTTCCGAGCCTGGTGGCCGCGGAACAGGTGGTTCCGCGGGAGCGTTGAGAAGGTGGGGCAGGCGACGGAGTTTGCGGAGGTTACGCAGGGGAACCCGTGGATGGTGCAGCAGGTGCCCCTGAAGATCACGCTGGATCACCAGGAGCGGGGGCTCCGGCATGGGATGACGTGCCGGGCGTGGGTGGACGTCAGCGAGCGGTGAAGGCGGCGCGCGGGCACTTCAGATCTCCTTGTCGATGAGGCTGCGGCTCCGATCGTCGAGCTCCTCGATTACTTCGACCTCGAAATAGTTGCCGTCTGCGTCCTGAAGCAGCATGCGCCGTCCACCGAGGGTCCGTACGTCCTCGCGGTCTCGCACGTCGAAGACGCGGTAGCCTCGGTCGGTCTTCACCTCCCACCGGGCGGCCCCGTGGGAGTCCTCGATGTCGTAGATGCGCGTAATCCTGGGGACGAAGTAGGCGCGTCCCATCTCCTCTTCGAGCGTCTTGCTGCTGTCGGCGTCGAGGCCGGCGGGGTTCTGCAATAGCAGCACCTCTTTGTCGTCGCGGTCTAGGAAGCTTATGAGGTTCGCGGCACCGGAGATGGGGAAGGCGCGGGTGGGCCTGACATCTACGTGCTCAGTCTTGCCGTCCACCTCCACGTGCAGCCGTCGGAATTCGTCCTGCCAGACGCGCACGCGGTCGGGCGAGACGATTTCGAGTCGTCCGACCTCGGCTTCCCAGCCTGCATCAGGGGGCCCCTCGCTCCGGTTGTTCTCGGCTTCTGTCACAACTTTGCTTCCTGGGCCTCTCGCTACCAGGCCCGCACCTTCGAGAGCTCGGCTTGGAGCTTGCAGAGCCGGCTGTAAAGACCGCCGCCGTCAAGCAACTCGTTGTGGGTCCCCATCTCGATGATGCGGCCGTGCTCCATAACGATGATCTTGCTTGCCTCCCGCAGCGTGGACAGCCGGTGCGCGATGGCGAAGGTGGTCCTGTTGGAAACGAGCCGGTCGAGGGCCTGCTGGATCAGCATCTCGGTCTCCGTGTCCACGGATGACGTGGCCTCGTCGAGGATGAGGATGCGGGGGTTCTTGAGGATGGCCCGAGCGATGGACACGCGCTGGCGCTCGCCCCCGGAGAGGAGCTGGCCTCGCTCGCCCACGAGGGTGTCGTAGCCGTGGGGGAGGTTGACGATGAAGTCATGGGCATTGGCCGCCTTGGCCGCGGCGATGACGTCCTCCGGCTTGGCGTCGGGGACGCCGTACGCGACGTTGTCGGCGACGGTGCCGTGAAAGAGGAAAGGTTCCTGGAGAACGAGGCCGATCTGCTCGCGGAGGAAGCGAAGGGAGAGATCGCGAACGTCGTGGCCGTCTAGAAGCACCTGGCCATCCTCTATGTCGTAGAAGCGGCTGAGAAGGTGGACGAGGGTGCTCTTTCCGGCGCCGCTGGGACCCACCAGGCCGATGACCTCGCCGGGCTCGGCGACGAAGCTGATGTCGGTGAGCACGGGTTTGCCGGGCTCGTAGCTGAAGTCTACTTCGCGGAACTCGACTTTGCCGTCAACCCGCGGCAACTTGATGGAGTCGGAGGCGTCGGGGATCTCAGGAGGGTTGTCGAGCACCTCGAAGACGCGCTCCGCGGAGGTGAACGCGTTCTGAACCCGGTTCATCAGCATGCCCAGCATCTGCACCGGATAGTAGAACTGCCACATGAGCTGCATGAACATGACAAGCACCCCCAGCGTCATGGCGCCTTGCATGACCTGGACACTGCCGTAGCCGAAAACGATGAGAGAACCCGCGGCGGTCGTCAGACCGAACAGCGGAAAGAACAGAGCCCACAGCTTCGCCGCGTTTAGCTCCTGGACCAGTAGCTCCTCACTGCGCCCGCGAAGCCGACGCGATTCCCGGTCCTCTTGGGCGAAGGACTTGACGACCC
>DAOVEW010000128.1 GCA_030668755.1 Bacillota bacterium
GCCAGTACGCAGGCCTTGTGCGCGGTGGCCCGCAAACTGGCCAAGGTTGCATGGGCGCTGGTGCGCTCGGGTCAGGACTACGACCCCAACCGCGTCTATGCACCGCGACCACTTGACAGATAACCATAGAATCTGCCCAACCAGAGGTTCGAGGGGTAGGAGGCAGGCTCCTGCCCTACGTGCGGACGCGGGTGCGGATATCAATGAGCTGCTTCATCACATTATGCAGGCCGCCCTGCCACTGCTCGGTGCCGAAGGCATCGTGGAGCTGCTTGTACAGGGCGTAGAGCTCCCGATAGACCAGGTGGGCCTTCCTGTCCGGCCTATACACCTTGGCCTTCAGGCCCGACATTGCCTTCTGCGCGGCGCGGTAGCCCGCGTGCCCGCCGGCTTTCTTTCCGGCGACCACGGCCCCCGCCATGGCCGCGCCGAGCGCAGGGGTCTGCGCAGACCGGGAGATCTTCATCGGGCGTCCCGTGACATCTGCGTAGATCTGCATGACGAGGGGATTCTTCTCCGCGATGCCCCCGCAGTTGATCACCTGACGGACCTTCACCCCGTACTCCTCGAACCGGTTGATGATCGTCAGGGCACCGAAGGCGGTCGCCTCGATCAGGGCTCGGTAGATCTCGGCCGGCCGCGTATAGAGGGTCTGGCCCAGCAGCAGCCCCGTCAGGCGCTGATCGACGAGAATGGTGCGGTTGCCGTTATTCCAATCCAGTGCGAGCAGGCCGGACTCGCCGGGCCTCACCTTCGCGGCTGCCTTGGTAAGGCTCTCATGGGAGCCGGCTTTCTCGCCTCCCGGCTGCACGTAGTTGACAAACCAGTTGAAGATGTCGCCGACGGCCGACTGGCCGGCCTCGAGACCGTAGTAGCCCGGAAGGATGCTCTCGGGGACGATGCCGCAGAGTCCCGGAATGTCCGGCAGCTCCTTGCCGAGCGGGGCGACCATCATGTCACAGGTGCTCGTTCCGATGATCTTCACCAGGGTCCCGGGCGAGATGCCCGCGCCGACTGCGCCAAGGTGGGCGTCGAAGGCCCCCACCGCCACCGGGATTCCAACGGGCAGGCCGGTTCGCTTTGTCCACTCCTCGCTCAGGCCGCCCACGGCGCGGTTGATGGTATGGGCCTTCTGCCTCAGCCTGTCGCGAAGCCCGCCCAGCTTTGGATGGAGCTTGGACAGGAACCTCTTGTCAGGATAGCCGCCCCATTCGTCGTTGTACATGGCCTTGTGGCCGGCGGCGCAGACGCCCACGGTCAGGTCTTCGGGTCCCTGCGTGCCGGTCAGCGCGGCGGGAATCCAGTCGGCGATCTCCACCCAGGTGCATGCGGCGTCGAAAACCTTGGGGCTCGTACGCAGGCAGTGGAGGATCTTGCTGAAGAACCACTCGCTGCTGTACGTTCCGCCGCACTTGGCCAGGAAATGAGGCCGCACCCTCTTGGCGAGCTGGGTGATCTCCTCGGCTTCGGCGACGGAGGTGTGGTCCTTCCAGAGCCATGCCATGGCCGCCGAGTTCCGCGAGAACTGCCGCTTGAATGCCAGCGGCTCCCCGCGGTCGTCTACCGGAAGCGGCGTGCTCCCGGTCGTGTCCACGCCGATCCCGATCACCTGGTCGGAACGGAAGCCTTTCGTCCTGCGCTTCACGGCCGCCAGAACTCGGCTGATGACGACCTCGGTGCCCTTCAGATAGTCGGCCGGATGCTGCCGCGCGAGGTTTGGGTCATTCCCGAGGATCACCCCGTCGGTACCATGCTCGTAGCCCCATACCGACGTGGCCAGCTCCCGCCCGTTGGCCGCGTTGACGAGGACGCAGCGGACGGAGTTCGTCCCGTAGTCAAGCCCGATAGCATACTTCGGCATCCGTGATTTCTCCCAAGAAGCGCTCGCTAGGATATCTCGAACGGGTTCTCGCCCGGATAAAGCAAGTTCTTCGCCAAGGGCACGCTGATGTCTTCCACCCCGAGGAGCTTCACCGCGTCGAAGAGCACCTTCGCGCACTCTGCGAAGGCGACCGGGCTGTGGTCTCTTGCGTCCACGCCCCGACCGGCCTGCGGCTGATCTTCCTCACTAGCGCGACAATCAGCCCGGGAACCCTGGAGGCCGTGCAGCGGTGCGTGAAGGAAGGGGCAACGTGTGTCCTTCCGCCGCGATTGGCGCCCCCCAATTCCGACCTCGCCGGCCTGAAGGATATCACCTGCGTTTCCGATGGCCCCGGACGATGGCTGGTCGTGCCCGAGTTCTATAGGCTCCACTGCGAGTGCTTCTGCGGAGGGCCGGTCGCGCCGATTCTGCGGGAAAGCCCGGAGGTCTTGGTCGGCGACGGCGATCACCTGGTCTATCACTTCAGCGGCTGGACGGCCCGCTTCCGCCAGGCCGGGGGCGACTACCCCCGCCACGACCTCATGACCTGGCAAGTGCCTGTGACCCAGGCGGGGGCAAACCCCGATGTCCTGGAGGTCTAGGTCAGCGAGACCGGGGGCTGACGTTCGGGCAGGGGGTTGGCAGTGAGGGGGAGTAGGAGGCAGTGGGGAGAGAGCCGCGGGGCGTCGAGGGGAGGGGGAGTCGTGGAGGAGGGAGCAATGCGACCGAACTTTGTCTGCTTCATCACCGACCAGCAGCGAGCGGATCACTGGGGAGGGGCGGGGAGCAACGCGATCCAGACCCCCAACATCGACCGACTCGCGGCGGAGGGGGTGGCGTTCGATCGATCGTACGTCGCGAATCCGGTGTGCATGCCCGCGCGTGCGACGCTCTTCACCGGTCGGACGCCGCGGAAGCACGGGGTCAGGACGAACGGCATTCCGCTTGCCTGGGAGATACCGACGATAACCGAGGCGCTGCGACAGGCGGGCTACCGCACTCATGGTGTAGGCAAGATGCATCTGCGGCCGTTCGAGGCGCCGAACGGCTATGAGCCGGGGGAGCTGGATCCGGCCGAGTTCCCGGAGAGCCGGCCGCTGTGGGAGGCCGGTCGGGTGAAGGGCCTGCCGCAGCCCTACTACGGATTGGAGAAGGTGGACTTCGCAGGGGGGCACGGAGCGTGGGCGTGGGGAGATTACGCGAGCTGGCTGAACGAGCAACATCCGGACGGGTCGAGTCTGCTGCAGCCCGAGGCGGGCAAGAAGACACAGTTCGGCGCGGAGCAGTCGTGGATTTCGGCGGTGCCCGAGGAGCTGCACTGCTCGACGTGGGTGGGCGACCGCGCAGTTGAGTTTCTCAAGGGACAGGCCGGTCGCTCGGAGCCGTTCTTCCTGTGGTGCTCGTTCCCTGACCCCCATCATCCTTACGGCCCGCCGGAGCCGTGGCCGAGCATGTACGACCCGGCGGAGGTGCGGCTGCCGACGCGGCGGGAGGGGGAGCTCGACGAGCTTGCGCCGCACTTCCGGCGCGTGTTCGAGGAGGCCGTGCCGCTCGCGGGGAGGCGCGCGCCGACGAAGATCGGAGACGATCAGATGAGGGAGATCATCGCGCTGACGTACGGGATGATCTCGCTCGTGGACAAGAACGTCGGGCGGGTGATGAAGGCACTGGAGGAGGGCGGGCGGCGGGAGGAGACGGTGGTCGTGTTCATGTCGGACCACGGGGACATGATGGGGGACCACTGGATGCTGAACAAGGGGCCATTTCAATTCGACGGGATCTGCCGCATACCGTTGATCTGGGCGTGGCCGGAGCGCTTTGCCGCCGGGGTCGTCACGGCGACACTGGCGAGCCAGTTGGACTTCGCGCCGACGATCCTGGACCTGGCGGGAGTGCCGATACCTGAGGGGTCGGTGCCTCGGCGGCCGGAGGCCCCCGAGATGCCAACGGCATGGCCGGGGCGTTCCCTACGGCCGGTCTTGGAGGGCAAGACCGCGGACGTGAGAGACGCCGTGATCATCGAGAACGACGAGGACTACCTCGGCCTGCGCCTGCGGACGCTGGTCACACAGGACTACCAGTTGACGGTCTACGGCGGACAGGAGTACGGCGAGCTCTTCGACTTGAAGGAGGATCCGGGGCAACTCCACAATCTGTGGGACTCGACGAAGCATCGAGAACTCAAGCGGGATCTCCAGCGGCGGCTGCTCCACGAGCTGATAGAGACCGATTCCGCGCTGCCGAGAAGGTTGTGTCACGCCTGAGGTGGCGCACCTGGCGGAAGTCCGCGAGGCAAGCAGGTATGCCTCCTTACACCTCCCGGAACTGGACAACCGTGAGACTTCGGAGCCCTTGACCCCACCCGGCGGGTGTGCTAGAGTGACAGTCGGCTCCTGGAGGGTTATCCGGCCCGGTTGACGCGGGCGGAGAGCCGGAATACGGCGCGAAGTGCCCGGCCTCAACGGCGGGGCATTCGTTTCTCTCGACTCCAGACGGCTCGGGGGCCGGCGCGAAGGGGGTGACGGCAGATGCCTAACTGGCTCAATTCTCAGACTGCCCGGGACATATTCTTCAGCATTGCTGTTTTCGTCGGGGCGGCGGTGGCGGCGACCATTGTGCGCCTCTTCATCCTGCCTCTGTTCCGTCGCATCACTTCACGTACGAAGACCGACGTCGACGACGTCATCGTCCGCGCGCTCCAGCGGCCGCTGGTCCTGTTGATATTGCTTGCCGGCACTTGGGCAGCGCTGAGGAATCCCCACTACTGGGCTCCCACATCCTTCCATCTCGTGGACAAAGTCGCCGCAGCTGCCGCTGTCCTCGTGCTGCTATACGGAGCGCTTCGCGTGTTCGATGCCGTCGCGGCCGTATGGACCGAGGCGGTCGTCGAGAAATCACCCCGCCCGCGGGAGATTCGCGCTCAGGCGATCGTGGGACGCAAAGTCGTCAACATCACCATTCTCGTTGTCGGCATTCTAATCATCTTGCGGCAGCTTGGGCTCGACATCGGCCCGCTTCTGGCCGGCCTCGGCCTCGGCGGTCTCGCGGTCGCGCTGGCACTTCAAGATACGCTGTCGAACCTCTTCGCTGGAATCTACATGATGGTGGATCGTCCCATCACAGTGGGCGATTTCGTCAAGCTGGAGTCCGGTGAAGAGGGGTTCATCGAGGAGATCGGCTGGCGGAACACCAAAGTCAGGATGTGGGCTAACAACATCGTGATCATTCCGAATGCCAAGCTGTCGCAGAGTGTCTTGACGAACTACTACCTGCCGCGGCAGGAG
>DAOVEW010000235.1 GCA_030668755.1 Bacillota bacterium
GAAGAAGCGCAAGACAGTGGGCGCGACGTCGTATATCCGATATCGCTCTGCGCGCCGGACGGCGTGGTCGGGGCCTGGGTCGAACGCGATGACCCCGTCGGGCTGGTGGTTAGCGTCGTCGGGCCCGGTGTCGTTCTCCCGCAGGTGGACGGAGCCGACGCCGACCGAGCCCGCGGAGCGCCAGTCGAGATCGCCGAAGTAGACGATGAGATCGGGCGGGATGTTGTTGACCTCCCGGTAGACCTCCTCGGGCTTGAGCGCGCGGGTGCCGATGGGCTTGCCGTCCTCATCGCCGAGGGATTCGAGCCCGGCCTTCAGCTCGTCGCGGATGCTCTCGTAGGCCCCAGGTGGTATGCAGCCCTGGGGCTCGCGGCCGGCGACGTTCAGGAAGAGGCGTCCGTAGTATCCGCCCTCCCCCCAGGCCTTCGTGTTGGGCCAGTCAATCATGTCGGGGGTCATGCGGGTGCGCTCGGCGGGCCGCTCCTTGAGCTTGAGGTAGCCTTGTTCCTGGAGCCACTCGTTGATGCAGATGGCGCCGTCCATGGCCTTCGCACCGTGGTCGGAGACAACCATAATGGCGGCGCCGTCGCCGGCGGCCTCCACGGTGCGGCCGATCTCCTCGTCGAGTGCGATGTAGTAGTCGTGGAGCACGTGCTGGTAGGGGTTGCCGGGCTCGTAGAGCCGGTGCGCGGGATCGCAGAACCGCCAGAAGCCGTGGTGGAGGCGGTCGGGCCCCATCTCGACGACCATCGCGAAGTCGAACTCGTCGACGCGGAGGAGAGCGCGGAAGGCGCGGAAGCGTGCGGCGGTCATCTGTTTCACGGATTCGAGCAGCGCGTCTTTGTCCTCGGTGCGGAAGTTCTTCACATCTATGATGTAGTCGCCGCCGGCGGCCTGATCGAGGACGCGCTGTATGGCCTCGGGGTATGTGAAGACGACGTCCTTGCCAGGGGTCATGAAGCCCGAGACCATGATGCCGTTGAGCGGCTTGGGCGGGTAGGTCTGGGGCACGCCCACGAGGAGAGACTTCAGGCGATTGCGGGAGAGGTAGTTCCAGGCGGTGCGGGCCGTGATGGCGGCGGCGTTGGTCACCTTCAGCGAGTCGTACTCGTGGCTGGTCCGGTTGCGGAAGCCGTAGATGCCGAGCATGCCCGGATCGTGCGAGGTCATCATGGCGGTCCAGGCGGGGACGGTGATGGGGGGAATGGTGGAGCGGAGGGGAGCGCCGACTCCCCGGTCGGCGAGGGCCTTGAGGTTGGGCATGTCGTCGAGCCAGGCGTCCAGGGCCCACTGGGGGGTGAGGCAGTCGAGGCCGATTATCACGAGCTGCTTCATGTTCGTTCGCTCCGGGTGCTCTCGGCGAGGATCTTCGCGACCTCCGGGCGGGTGAACTCCGAGGGAGGAAGCTCGCCCACGGCGAGCATTTCGCGCACCTTGGTGCCGCTGAGGAAGATGTGGTCGGCCTTGTCGTGAGGGCACGTCTTCGTGGTGGCCATGTTGCCGCACTTGCGGCAGTAGAAGGCGTGATCGAAGAAGAGGGGAGTGATGTCTATCTCCTCGGGGTCGAACTCGCCGAAGATCGCGTGGGCGTCATAGGTTCCGTAGTAGCTGCCGACGCCCGCATGGTCGCGTCCGACGATGAAGTGGCTGCATCCGTAGTTCTTGCGCACGAGGGCGTGGAAGATCGCCTCTCTCGGGCCGGCGTAGCGCATCGCCGCCGGGAAGACGGAGAGGACGACGCGGTCGCGCGGGTAGTAGCTGGAGAGCAGCTCCTCGTAGCAGCGCATGCGGACGTCCGCGGGGATGTCGTCTTTCTTCGTCTCGCCCACGAGGGGATGGATCAAGAGCCCGTCGCAGATTTCGAGCGCGCACTTCTGGAGGTACTCGTGCGCGCGGTGGATCGGGTTGCGGGTCTGGAAGGCTGCGATGCGGTTCCATCCCTTGGTATTGAAGAGCACCCGGGTCTCCTTGGGCTGGAGCCGGTAGCGCAGGAAGTCGCGGTGCTCGGGCCGGCGGATGAGGTGGATCTTTCCGCCGAGGTAGACGGGGGAGATGCTCTTCAGGTACTGGACGCCCGGGTGGCCGTCGTCGTTGGTGCGCAGCACCATCTGGGCCTCGTAGTCGTGATCGGCCCGGTAGCGGTCCTCGACATCCATGACGGCGAGGGCGCGACCCGCCTCGTCAACGAGGGCCACCTGTGCGCCGGGCTTGAGGCGCTCGTGCTGCTCGGCCTTCGCGGACAGCACCACGGGGATGCTCCATACGAGCCGGTTCGTGAGGCGCATCGAGTCAACGACGCTGCGGTAGTCGGCCTCGCCCATGAAGCCCTCAAGTGGGCTCATTGCGCCGGAGGCGATCATCTCCAGGTCGGCCAGCTCCCGCTGGTTCAGGGGCACCTGCGGCATGCGGTCGGCTTCCCGCGCGAGGCGCTCCCGGTCTTCGCCGGAGATGGTGCGAGTGACCAACTTGCCGCCGTGGGGATGGATCATGTGAAAGCCTCAGTCCTCTCAGTCCAGGTATCCCAGCTCTCGCAGCCGCTCGCGGGCGGCCGCAAGCTCCTGGTCGGTCATGCGGGGGCTGACCTCTTTCTGCTTCCGAGCGGGCCTCTCGGGGACGGGCTGAGCGGCGAGGTCGCGCAGGACGTAGGTTGCGAACTCGGTTACGGAGCGAAAGCCCGTGCCGTCGATGAGCTGCTGGAGCCGCTCGTAGAGCGGCCGGGGGATCTTCAAGGTGACCATTTCGGAGGGTTCACGCGGCACCGTCGTTCACACTCCTATAAGAGTGTAGCCGATGGAGGGTGAAGCGTCAAGGGGGCGGGGAGGTGGACCGTTTTCTCTGGGTGCTTTGGATGGCGGGACTCGCCAGGAGGCAGATTCCTGCGCCGACAGGGTCGCGACAAGAATATCGCTCCTACCGACCCAGACTTTGCAGTCACACACCAGGCCCGGGCGGAGTTGTCGGGCGGGGGGCGGGATGGTAGACTGAGGTGTGAGTTCGGCAGGAGAGAGACCGGCGCGGGCGAGGCGACCCCGCGCTCTCTTCATCGTGGCGTCCGACGACGCGGCGGCGGCCACCGCGCTCGCGCGCCTCCGGCAGCGTGACCCCGCTTTCCACGTGACCGCGGTTGTGGGCCCGGGCGCATCCGTCTCCGCGGACAGCGTCATTTCGGTCCCGACGAGCGGGCCATACGGATTTCCGCTCCGTCCCGCTCTCCTGCGGGAGGCGCGGCGCGGCTATGACGTCGCGTGGGCCGTGGTGGGCGACCTTGACAGCGCCGCGTACCGGCGCGCGGCCGTGCTCGTGTCGCTGGCCCGCGCCCGAGAGAAGGCGGCGGTGAGCGCTGACGGCGAGGTCATGCCACTCGCGGATTGGCTCGCACGGGCGAATATCTCGGTGGGGCCCTTGGCGCTTGCGCGCGCTGGACTCCGGCGTCTCACGGCCCCGTATCGGCGGGCGCGCGCCGGGCGGCTGCTGCGCGGAGACAGGCCGCCGTGGGGCTTCAGACGCGTGAACATCGGCGTCAGCGACCGGTGCAATCAGCGCTGCATCATGTGTTCCGAGCACTCCCCGTACTGCGCGGACGGCGGCCGCCGCATGGCCGCGGACGATGTGCTCGACGAGCGCGATTTCGGCATCATGCCCGCGGGTATGTACCGCAGTCTCCTCCGGGACCTCGTCGCCATGGGAACCCGCGAGGTCGAGCTCTGCGGCCTGGGGGAGCCGCTCGT
>DAOVEW010000303.1 GCA_030668755.1 Bacillota bacterium
CCCGGACACCAGACGACATCGAGGCCCTGGTCTGTCGCCTGGCACGGGAGAACCTCTGGGGGTATCAGCGTCTGCGCGGGGAACTGCTCAAGCTTCGCGTTATCCTCTCCAAGGGCTGCATCGCGGATATCCTGCGCCGCAACGGATTGCCTCCCGCCCCTCAGCGCGCCGGGCTCACCTGGCAGCGGTTCCTCTCTCGCCACGCCGAAGTGATGCTGTGCGCCGATCTCTTTACCAAGGAGGTCTGGACCCCGTAGTGTCCAAGAACTCATCCGCTCGCCAGAGTGCCCTCACAGCGGTCTCACGGGTCCTCGACACTTACAGAAGGGATCAGTTCTGGGACCCTAACGGCCGTTGACCGCGGGCATGGGAGTCGAACTTCAGGCTAGAAATCGGCCACCGAGCCGTTCTCATGTAGGGATGGCGTGTGCTCCCATGAACCGTCGTAGACCTGCTCGGCGAGTGCGTCGTCGTCGATCTCGATGCCGAGGCCAGGGCCGGTGGGCAGCGGGATGTGGCCGTCGACGGCCTCAAAGGGCTGCTTGAGATAGCCATCACCGAGAGTCACAAACTCCTGGATGAGGAAGTTCGGGATACAGGCGTCGAGCTGGAGGCAGGCGGCAAGCGAGATCGGACCGAGCGGGCAGTGAGGAGCGATGGAGGCGTAGTAGCACTCGGCCATGGCGGCGATCTTCTTCACCTCGAGGATGCCGCCCGCGTGACTGAGATCGGGCTGCAGGACGGCCGCAGCCTGCTTCTCGATGACCTCCCGAAACCCCCACTTGGTGAAGAGCCGCTCGCCTGTGGCGATAGGGATGGATGTGCTTCGCGCGACGCGCGCGAGCTCATCCACGTTGCCCGGCAGGACGGGCTCTTCGATGAACATCGGGTAGTACGGTTCGATTGCCTTTGCCAGCCTAATCGACATGGCAGGACTGGCCACGCCGTGGAAGTCAACTGCGATGTCGACCTCGGGGCCGACGGTCGCGCGCAGAGCGGCGAAGCGCCGCTCGAACTCTTGCACCTTCGCCAGGGAGTCTATCTGTCGCAGCGGCCCCCGCAGACCGGTCTTGATGGCGGTGAAGCCCTGCTCGACGATGCTCCTCGCGTCAGGCACCCGGTCATCCATGACCTGGAGTCCGCAGTGTTTGTAGAGGCGTACCTTCTTACGAGTGGGGCCGCCGAGCAGGCGATATACCGGCTGGCCAAGCCACTTGCCGACGATGTCCCACATAGCCTGCTCGATCCCAGACAGGGCGCTCGCAAGGATCGGGCCGCCGCGATAGAACTGCCATCGATGGACGGCCTGCCAGTTATGCTCGACATCGCGGGGGTCCATCCCGATGATGAAGCGGCCGATCTCCTGCACGGCGCTGGCAACTGTCTGGGAGCGGCCCTCGAGGATCGGCTCACCGAGTCCGACTATCCCCTCGTCCGTGTGCATCTTGAGGAAGAGCCAACGCGGCTTGACGAACATCGTCTCGAGCTTCGTGATCTTCACAGCCGGTTCTCCCGAGGAGCATGCGATGCGGTTCGCTAGGCTTCCGCCGGCACGATCTCGCCCGGGCCGTTGAGCGAGAAGAGGTAGCAGCCACAGCAGGTCGTGACGACTGGCCTCGTCGTGCTGCTTGACGGGAACTCGTCGACGAATGAAGCCGGATCGAAAGTGCGCTTGGCGAAACAGTAGTAGTGCGCGGGCACGGCGACCCGGGCGCCGATGTCGATCGCCAGTCGGGCCGCCTCCGCGAAGTCAGGAAACTCCTCTTCGGTAGGCGAAGTCGTTATGAGGGCAACATGCGGCGCGGCCTCTCGCAGTGGCTGCATGAGGCTCGGCTCATCGGTCACCCCGCGCATGATGTCCCCGGTGTTGTACACCTTCACCCCCTCAGACTCGATGACATAGCCATAGTGAGCGACGTCGCTCACCGAAGACGTCTTCGACAAGACCACGCCGACTGAAGCCCGGCCGACGCGAAACGTCTGCGCGTTCTCCAGCACGGTCGCGCTGTCTCGAGGGACTCCGGCCGCGACCATCCTCGCTACGCTCTCTGGTGGCCCGAAGAAGCGGCTGTTTGGGGATGAGTCGGCGAGTTTCCAGAGGAACGGGGGATCTGTGTGGTCGCTGTGATCGTGCGTGCACAACACCGCATCCGGCTCGAGTTCGTCGGCGCGCAGCGGCGCCTCTTCCAGGAGGTACTTCTCCCGGGGGCCGGGGCGCGAGAAGAAGGGATCAATCATGAGGCAGCAATCGCTGCACTTGACGACATACGAGTTCTGTCCGAGCCACCAGATGGCGACGCTGCCCGACTCCACAGACTGACGTCGGATTCTCTCAGCGACCCTCATGTGCGTGCTCGCAACCGGGGAATCGCAGGCCGGCACGCGGTTCTGGCACGGCTCACAGCTGGAAGCCCGGCGGGACGAGTTGGATGCTGGTGCCGCCGTCGGCGTGGATGACCTGCCCCGTCACATAGCTCGACTGGTCGGAGAGAAGGAAAGCGACAATGGCTGCCATCTCCGCGGGGGTGCCGGCCCGGCCAACAGGAATCAGTTCGTTGGGCAGTGAGTCCTCCGAGGCCTCGTGGCGCGAGGCGATACGGCCGGGCGCCAGTGTGTTCACTCGGATCCCAGCATGTGCAAAGGCCGTCGCCAGTTGGCGGCCCATGGCCTCCAGCGCTCCCTTGGCTGCGACATAGGGTAGACCGTTCCGGTTCGGCCGCTGTGCGAGGACAGATGATACGAAGACGATGGCGCCGTGTCCGCGTTCGGCCATTCCCGGGATGAGTCGTTGGCACAGGAGGAAGGCGGCACGAGGGGCGGTCGCGAAGGTCTGGTCCCAGCGTTCGAGGGTCACCTCTTCGAACGTCGGGAAATGCATTGCCATCGCGTTGTGGACCAGGGCATCGACCCGCCCAAACTTCGCCAAGGTGCGCTCGCACAGGTCGTCAATCGCCGCCGCGTCACTCACGTCGCAGGGCACGGCCAGCACCTCTCCCCCCGCCTGCTGGATGAGATCGGCTGTCTCGGCAAGCCGCTCAGGTCGACGCCCGCAGATGGCGACTTCCATTGCCTCTGACGCGAGGCGCCGGGCGATGCCGCGGCCAATGCCCGTGCCGCCACCCGTGACCAGGGCAACTCGCCCGCTGACGTCGGGGA
>DAOVEW010000295.1 GCA_030668755.1 Bacillota bacterium
CTTGCCGCCCACTTTCACCACATCGCTGGGGTGATTGATCCGCGTCCACGACATCTCCGTGATGTGCAGCAGCCCGTCCACTCCCCCCAAATCCACGAACGCACCGTAGTCCGTGACCCGACGCACGATCCCCCGGTACACCTTGTTCTCCTCGAGAGATCCCAGCGTCCGCTCCCGCCGGTGCTGCCGTTCCTCCTCTATCGCCTTCTTGTGCGAAACGACCACCCGCTTCCGCGCGCGGTCGATCTCCATCACCTTCACCTTCAGCGACTGCCCTACGAATCGGTCCAGCGCGTGCACATTCCGCGTCCGTACGTGCGACGCCGGCAGGAATCCGCGCAGCCCCAGGTCCACGACGAGGCCCCCCTTCACCCGGTCGGTCACCATCGCGCTCAGCACGTCCCCGCGCTCGTGCGCCTGAATCACCCGCCGCCACACGCGTTCGTAGTCCGCGCGCTTCTTCGAGAGCACCGGACTCCCATCTTCGCCCTCGGCCCGTACCACGTAGACCGACACCTTATCGCCCACCTCGAACGGCTTCCCCTCCTCCGTCGTCCCGCCGGCCAGCTCCCCCGCCGAGAGCCGCCCCTCCGACTTCGTGCCAACGTCTACCATCGCCCCCTGCTCGTCCATCTGGACGATCAGGCCGTCCACGATCTGCCCCGTCGTCAACGGCTTCACCGGCGCTTCCAGCGTCTCCTGCGACGCTGCTTCCCCCTCGGACGACATGTCCTTCCCTTCCTCTGTCTGCCTCCGGTCGTCTCCGCCCGGCAGGCCCGCCTCCTCGACCGGCTGCTCCTCTGCTGACTGGTCGGTCCCTTCTTCCTTCTCCACTCGATCCTCGCCTGTCTCCATAGATACCGCCTGCCCTTCCTCTCCATGCACCGAGGTCCGCATTACGAACCTCGCCGCCGCCGTTGTCTACCGCCCATGCGGCATTGGGGCTGAGGCCGCTTCGCGCCCTGCCCCTTTCGACAAGTGGCCCTCGCGCTCTTCACTCCCATCTCCGCCCGCGGCCACGGGAGGCACAGCCGCCTCCCACAACTTCTGTCCTTGCTTCTAGGCTTCGGCGCTCCCTCTCCCCATCCTTCTCTGCTTTCGCCCGAGCTCCCACTTCCTGGCACCCCGCTCACGCTGCCGGTTCCATCTCCAGCCAGTTCCCACCGGCCTTCACCGCCACCTTCAACGGCACCCGCAGCTCGTACGCCTCAGCCATGCAGTCGCGCACCAGCGCGGCCGTCTCCGGCAGCTCCGCCCGCGGCGTCTCCAGCACCAGCTCGTCGTGCACCTGAAGCGTCATCTTCGCCCCCAGCCCCCGCTTGCGTAAACTGTCGCGCACTCGCAGCATCGCCAGCTTCATGATATCCGCGGCGCTCCCCTGCATCGGCGTGTTCACGGCCATTCGCTCCGCGGCTCGGCGCACCCCGCTCGCGCGCGTCCTCAGCTCCGGCAGCGGACGCCGCCGGCCCAGCAGAGTCTTCACATACCCCTGCGCGCGCGCTTCCTTGGGCATCTCCTCGACATACTCCCCCAGCCTCGGGAAGCGCTCGAAGTACCGCTCCCGATACCGCCCCGCATCCTCCACCGAGACCCCCATCTCCCTTGCCAGCCGGAAATCGCTGATCCCGTACGGAATTCCGAAGTTCACCATCTTCGCAAACGACCGCATCTGGGGGGTCACATCCCCCGGCCCCACCCCGAAGATCTCGCTCGCCGCCGCCCGGTGCAGGTCCTCGTCCCGCAGAAAAATCTCGATCAGGTTCTCGTCCCCCGTGATATGCGCCAGTATCCGCAGCTCGATCTGCGAGTAGTCCGCCGACAGCAGCACATGGTCCGGGAGCCCCGCCACGAACGCCCGACGTATCTCCATCCCCAGCTCCCCGCGGATCGGGATGTTCTGCAGATTCGGGTTCGTGCTGCTCAGCCGCCCCGTCGCCGTCACCGCTTGGTTGAAGGAGGTGTGGATTCGCCCCGTCTCCGCGTTCACCAGTCGCGGCAGCGCATCCACGTACGTGGACTTGAGCTTCGTCACCTCCCGATACTCCAGGACCTTCGCCGCGATCTCGTGCTCGCTCAGCCCGGCCAGCACGTCGGCATCCGTTGAGTACCCCGTCTTCGTCCGCTTCGTCCTGTCGGGGGGCAGCCCCAGCTTTTCGAACAGGATCTGCCTGAGCTGCTTGGGTGACCCGATGTTGAACTCTTCCCCCGCCAGCCCATAGATGTCGGCCTCCAGCTCCTCGGCCCGCGCGCCCAGCCGCTCTCCCAGAGCCGCCAGCGCATCCACATCCACCGCCACTCCCGTCAGCTCCATCTCCGCCAGCACCCCAACCAGCGGCATCTCCACCTCGGCGAACAGCCCCTCCAGCTCCAGCTCCCCCAGCCGCGCCTCCAGCCGCGGCTTCAGCAACGCGACCTGCCTCGCCGCCAGCGCAGCCGCATCCGCATCGGCCTCCTCCCCCAGAGCCAACTGCGGCGTCCCGCCCGCCGCGAGGTGCTCGAACACCACGGCCCCCAGATCGTGGCCCCGCCGCCCGGGATTTATCAGATGAGACGCGATCATCGCATCGAACGACATTCCGCGCAGCGTGATCCCCCGCCGGGACAGCAGCAGCGCCGCGCGCTTCAGATCGTGGCCGACTTTTCGGATATCCGGCGACTCCAGCACCTCCTTCAGCGGCGCCAGCAGCCGGTCCAGCTTCCTCCCCTCCCCCATCACCACCGCCGGTTCGCCGCCCCGCCCGCCTCCCTTCTCCCCGCCCCCCCCAAGCCCGATCGCGCACACCCCGTGCAGGCCCGCCTCCAGCGCAGGCCCCTTGCCCGCGACCGGTTCCACCACGACTTCCTCGTGCTTCGCCAGCGCCCCCGCGAGCTGCTTGGCCGCCTCCACCTCCACCACCAGCTCATGATCCGTCGTCGGCGGCTCCTGCGGCCCCGCCAACCGCGCCAGCAGTGACCGGAAATCCAGCCTCCGAAACAGATCGGCCAGCTTCTCCTCATCCGGGGGCCGCACCCGTAGCGCCTCCGGATCGAACTCCACGGGCAGGTCCCGCACTATCACCGACAGTTCCCGCGCGCGCCGCGCCATCTCGCCGTGAGCCTCGATCGCCCCCGCAATGCGCGCCGGCTTCACCTCGTCCAGCCTCGCCATCACCTCGTCGAGCGATCCGAACTTTCTCACCAGCGAAGCCGCGGTCTTATCCCCCACGCCCGGCACGCCCGGAATGTT
>DAOVEW010000126.1 GCA_030668755.1 Bacillota bacterium
GATGATGCCGGCTTCCTCGGGGCTTGCCCCCGCGCAGAGCGCGGAGGCGATGCCCGCGGTCACGGAGTCTCCCGCGCCGACAATGTCCACTCTGCCCTCCGGCTTCACCGTCGGGATTCGCTGCGCGCTCTCCGGCGTCACCACCGCCATGCCCTCGGCCCCGAGCGTCAAGTAGACGGACTGCCCCACACGCTCGGACAGCGCGGCCGCGCAGCCGATGGCGTCGGCGGCCGCGTGGGACGGCGAGCCGGGATGGACGGCATGGCAGCACTCCGCGCGGTTCGGCTTCACGATGACGTTCCGGTACTTCCCGACTCGCACTCGCGAGTCCCCGAACCACACCACCTCCGCATGCGTCTTCGCCAGCTCCGCCAGGACGCGGCGCATTCGAGTCGTTATGACTCCGCACTCCGCCTCCTGCACCTGATCCTGCGCGATCACTGCGTTCACACGCGGCGCAAGTGCTCGCAGTTTCCCTTCCAACGCGTCTTCGAGCTCCCGCGGCAGCGGCTCCCGGTTCTTCGTGTCGAGTCGCTCCAGCTCCCGCACACCCCCCTGAGACAGCCGCACGACCGGCTTGCGGTAGGTGGGGGTGAAGCGGTCGCCGCGCACGACCACGCCGGTCGTATCCACGCTGAGCGTCTTCAAGCCTCGCAGGAGCTCGAATCCCTCTCCATCATCCCCCACGAAGCCGACGCACAGGACCTCGCCAATGCCAAGCGCACACAGGTTTGCGACGACCGTCCCCGCTGCCCCCGGCTGGCAGCGCACATTCACTACCTGGCGCGCCTCCAGCCCCGTCTCCAGCGACGTCTCGCTCAGCGCGGGATCCGTCTCCAAATACTCGTCCAGAAAGAAGTCGCCGACGACGGCCACGGTCGCACGCTGGAAGCCCGAGAGGATCTCTGCGAGGCGCTGCGAGGTCATGTCCTCCTACTCCAGACGCTTCACGACTTCGCGATGAAGTGCCGGTATCGTCATGCTCATGTCCCCCCGGATGTAGAAGCTCTCCCCGCCATCCGCCACCGTCCGCACCAGCACGGTCTTATACGGGCGGAAATAGTAGCGCGGATCGCTCTTCGGCACCTCCGTATGGACATCATCGCCCAGATCTGCCAGATCGAACACCGCCGTCGTGATCCGCCGAATCTCCCGCCCCTCCTGATGCTCGACATTGCGCGCCATGGAGAGAGCCTTCAGATACACCTCCGGCCCCATCACCGCGCTCCCCAGGCAAAGGAACACGCCCCCGTCGAGCTGTCTGACGTGCTCTGTGAAAGTCAGAAAATCCCGGTACGAGGCTCTACCCGTCGCCGCGCCGTCGAAGTTCGCGTGCTCGTGGATGATATCGTAGCCGATCCCGACGTGGACCGTCGCGGGCACGCCCAACGTAGCCGCCGCTGCCAGCAGGCTGACCTCCCGGTACGGCAGCGCCCGCGCGATGATCGCTTCTCCAACCGCCTCTCCGAATCCCCTCTCTCCGGCCTCGTTCACGATATCGTTGATCTGCCCTGTTTCCTGCCACAGCCCGAACTCGCCCGTCCGAATGTAGCGCGCGACGCTCTCCGTCGTCGCGCCGACGAGGGCCAGCTCGAAATCGTGTATGACGCAAGCGCCGTTCATCCCGAGACACGTGACCATATCCCGGCGCATCAAATCTATGAGGAACCGGGAAAGCCCTAGCTTAATCAAGTGAGCGCCCATAAGCACGATAACTTCGCGCTCGTTCTGCCGAGCCTGTGCAATGCTTGCCGCGAGCTTCGGCAGGTCTAGCTGATCGCAGGGCGGCGTCTCCGCATCCAGCGAGAGCACGTTTTCCACCGTCATATCGTGATCCCGCTCGGCCAGCGGGCGGACCCGCAGCCGGCTTCGGTCGAAGAGCGATTCCTTCATGGGAGATCCCTCCCTCCTGATGTTTCAGCCGCCTGCGACACGCTCCTTCCGCCTCCTTGCACCCCGGTCGGCGCGATAGGGAAACCGTCTCTCGGCGTGGTATCCACTATCATGCGGAGAGAGTGCTTGTGTTTCTCGCGCTAATTGAAACGATGCGACCCCGCCAGTGGACGAAGAACTTCTTCGTCTTCGCGGGGATCATCTTCTCCCAGCGGCTTCTCGACGTTACAGCGGTCATCGAGAGCGTTGCCGCCTTCTGCCTCTTCTGCCTGCTCTCTTCGGCCGTCTACATCCTAAACGACATCGTGGACGCGGAGAAAGATCGGGAGCATCCCAGGAAGCGCACCCGGCCGATCGCCTCCGGTCGGCTGCCCGCCTCAATCGCGTTCCCGGCAGCCCTCGTCCTCGCCGTCCTCGGCGTCTGCCTGTCCTTCTTGCTGACCCTGCCGTTCGCCCTCCTCAGCATCGCCTATCTCGCCCTCAATCTGCTCTACTCTTTCGTGCTGAAGCACGTCGTCATCCTCGACGTGCTCGCGGTAGCCATCTTTTTCGTGATACGAGCGGCCGCGGGCGCAGCGGCCATCTCGGTCGTCATCTCGCACTGGCTGCTTATCTGCACCCTGCTTCTCGCGCTTTTCATTGCCCTCAGCAAACGCCGCCACGAGCTGGTCCTCCTCGAGGACAACGCCTCCGCACACCGCGCCAGCCTCGTCGAGTACAGCCCCTATCTGCTCGATCAAATGATCGCCGTCGTCACGGCCTCCACCCTAATGGCATACATTCTCTACACCGTGGACGCCCGCACCGTTGCCGAGTTCGGCTCCCAGCGGCTGTTCTACACGATCCCCTGCGTCATCTTCGGGATCTTCCGGTATCTCTACCTGGTTCATCAAAAGGGCGAGGGCGGTGACCCGGATCGCATTGTACTCTCCGACCGTCCCTTCCTCGTGAACCTCCTGGTCTGGGTGGGTATAGTGGGGGTGGTACTCTATCTGCGCTGAGGGAGTATCGTGAAACGACCGATCGTCGCAGTGCTGCGCACCAAGCCCGAGACCGTCCTGGACGACTACGCCAGGCTCCTCGATCTGGCGGGCTACCGCGAGCACCTCGATTCCAAGGCGGAGGTGGCCCTCAAGATCAACATTTCCTGGCAGCACTGGTATCCCGCCTGCTCCACCACGCCCTGGCAGCTCGACGGCGTCATCAGCAAGTTCCTTGCCGACGGCTGGCCCAAGGAGAAGCTGTATGGCGCTCACAACCGCACGGTCGTCGTCTCGGCTAGGAAGGGCGAGGTCGCCAACAAGCACAAGCCGGTCCTCGAGAAGCACGGCGTCCGCAACATCCACCTGTACGAGCCGGACGAAGAGTGGATCACGTACGAGCCCAAGGGGAAGATGCTCGCGCTTCCCGATATCTATCCCAACGGCATTCGCATACCCAAGCGCCTCGTCGGCTCGAACATCATCCAGCTCCCCACCGCCAAGACGCACGTCTTCACCACCATAACCGGCGCCATGAAGAACGCCTTCGGCGGACTGCTGCACGAGCGGCGCCACTGGACGCATTCGGTCATCCACGAGACCCTCGTGGACCTGCTCACGATTCAGAAGGAAATCCACCCCGGCGTCTTCGCCGTCACCGACGCCACCTTCGCCGGCGACGGGCCCGGCCCGCGCTGCATGGTCCCCCACGAGAAAGACCTGATCCTCGCCAGCGCCGATCAGGTCGCCATTGACGCCGTCGTCGCCAAGATGATGGGCTTCGACCCCATGTCGCTCGACTTTATTCGGCTTTCGCACGAGGCCGGCCTCGGGACAGGAGAGGTCAACGAGATCGAAATCGTCGGCGACGACATATCGGGCGAGAAGTGGGGCTTCGCCCGCGAGCAGAACACCTTCGCCAGCCGCGGTCAGAAGATGATCTACTGGGGCCCTCTCAAACCGCTGGAGAAGTTCCTCCTCCGCACCGCCATCGCTCCCTGGTCCTACGCTGCATCTCGGCTCTACCACGACGTCTACTGGTACCCCTGCATCGGCAAGCGGCGCGTCAAGGCCGCCCTCGAAACCAAGTGGGGTAGGCTGTTTCAGACGTATTAGCTCGCACTTCGTCATGTCGGGCGGGCATGTCGGAGTTCATCCTGAGCGAAGTCGAAGGGCATCCCCGCTGCTCGTTGTAGTCAGACTCAAACATCCACTCCCTTGCCAGAGCACCAAACCTCGGCTATACTAACAGTGACAATGTAAACGCGCGCGGCAACCTTGGTCACGGCGGCTGAGGCCCGCGGGGCAATGGCTGCCCTCCGTTCCCGAGCGGGAACAGAAGGCGCCTTTTTGTTGTGGGAGGGAAGCAATGGCATTGCCCAATGCAAAAGCGCACCCCATTCGCGTCGCCGTCATCGCCGACTCCTCGGCGGCTGCCAACGAGGTCGCCCGCGCGCTGCGGAGCTCCGGCTACTCTGTCCGCCCCTTCTCACTGGGTCTCCGCAGCGCCTATGACCGCGTGCGGGAGCTCCGACCCAGTGTCGTCGTGCTGCGAACGGGCCCGCGCAGCTTTCCCCTGGCCTTCTCCTTCGCGCGCGCGGCCGCCAAGGGGGGCCCCGCGCTCGTTCTCCTCACGCCGACCGGCTCTCGGCAGGCAATGAAGCTGGCGCTGGACACCGGCGCGCTGGTGCACCTCGTGGAGCCCGTGCCCGCTCAGGCCGTCGCGGCAGCCGTCAGCGTTGCCGCGGCGCGCGGCGAGGATATGCGCGATCTCAACCGTCAGCTCACTGAGGCGCGCGAGTCAACCGAGACGCGAAAGGTCGTGGAGCGCGCAAAACGGGTCCTCGTGCGTCGCTTTCGCCTGACCGAAGAGGAGGCCCACCGGCGTCTCCAGCGCGAGAGCCGCAACCGCAATCGGAAGCTGATCGAGACCGCCTGGCACGTCATCCGCGCCGATGCAGTGCTCTCGGCCAGAGCGCGTCGCGCCCCGTCCGAGGTGCAATCACCCCTCTCCCGCTGATGACCCAACCAAGCGTGCGGCGGCCCGACCGGCGCGCAAGAGGCGTAGCTTGCCCAGTTCGCTAACGCCCGCGGCTCCCAAAGCCGTGTCCCGCTCTCAGAACAGGTATAGCTGAGCCGAACGTGGTATTGATACACTGCGGCCGGATTGCCTGGCAGCATAGGCGGAGCCCGAGGCTGGCGTCTGAGGGGCCGGCCCCGTGTGGCACGGACCGACAACGGGAACGTGAGACGCGTGAGGTTTTCGGGTACCAATTACTAGGGTCCCC
>DAOVEW010000071.1 GCA_030668755.1 Bacillota bacterium
TGCAGCGCCAGCAATGCCACGAGCACGTTCAGCCCTCCGGCCACGAGGACCCCTCCCTTGAATCCCAGGAAGGGCAGCAGCACGAAGGTGGAGAGGAGCACTCCCGCCACACCTCCGAGCGTGTTCACCGAGTAGAGCGCGCCCGTGCTTCGCCCCAGCCGACGCAGGCTTGGCGTGAGCACGGGCAGCAACAGCGGCAGCGTCGCGCCCATCAGCAATGTCGCGGGCAGCATCACCGCACACGCAATGATGGCCCGACCGGCCCAAAACGATAGTCCCTGCTGCTGGAGCAGTGAGATTAGCTCGGGCAGCACCGCGAACTGCACCGGAAGCGATAGCCCGATCAGCCCGATACCGGCCTCGGCAAGCGCGAACAGATACAGAGGTGTCCGCCGCCGGCGGAGCACCCACATGCTCAGCAGACTCCCGGCGCCCAATCCGAAGAGGAAGCAGCTCAGCATAGTCGTGAAGGCATGCGCGTGCATACCCAGTATGTTCATCAGCGCCTTCATGAGCAGGACTTCGTAGGACAGCGCCGCCGCTCCCGACACCGCAAACCCAAACATCAGCAGCCTTGCGGCCTTCGGGGACAGAGGGACTCCCGGCGAAGTGACACGGCGCGAACCGGCCTCAGACTCTTCGCTTACTTGGTCGTCCCGCAGTCCCCACAGATGGAGGGCCGCCGCCAGGCCGGCCGCAATCAGGTTCAGGCAGACTGCCACCGCGATCGTTCGGACGACGCCCAGCCTCGGCAGCAGCAGGAACCCGCCCACCGCCGCGCCCGCCACCCCGCCGAGCGTGTCGATTCCGTAGGCCAGGGCCGCCCCCTGGCCTACACGCCCTCTCGCCGCCACCGTCAGCTTCGTCACCACCGGGAAGACGGCCGCAATCAGCGCCGCGGGACCTACCAGGACCAGCACTGAGAGGATGAACCGGATGCCTGTAAGTGCGTACAGGCTGCTCCCCGCGAGCCGGTGCGCCACCAGGTAGAACTCTCGCAGCCAAGAGAGGAATGGAATCAGCGCGAGCGCGACCCCTCCCAGTACAACCAGCACCCCCGTCACCAGCAGCGCCGGCGAGCGAACTCGGTCCGTCCATCTCCCGCTCACCCAGCTCCCCAGCGCCAGGCCGCCCATGAACGCGCAGAGCACCGCGGACGCCGCGAGCACGGTCCCCCCGAAGGTCAGCGTCAACGTGCGGGCCCACACAATCTCATAGATCAGGCCGCTGAACCCGGTGAGAAAGAGGACGCAGAGGGATAGCCTTAGGTGCGTGACGTGACGCCTGTGTCGCCGACCTGAGCCAGCATCTCTGCTATCGCCTCCGACGGGACGATTTGCATCCACCTGCCCGATCATCTCGGCGGCCGTATGCTGTCGGCTTTCCGGGGAGTGCATTGTACGGGACCCCGCTGGTGCCGCAGTCGCGCCCGATGGGGGCGCTCCAGTTGCCACGGCCTATTTGAATATAACATCTAAATGTTACATACATGTGAAGGCATGACTAAGATCTGAGACCTTCGCGTGACAGGAGTTGGCAGCGCCGCGACAAAAATGTCGCGCCTACGCGAGTTGGCAGGTCGTGCTACCAGTGAGGCGGGCACAGGCGTGCCCTGGGGCGGCTTGCCCGAGGCGGCCGGGCCGCCCAGGGAGCCCCTGGCCGGGCAGGCTCACCGCGGAGACGCCAAGGACGCAGAGAATAGCGAACCCTCCTCCGATCTGGGGCAGGAGACCCGCTCCTGCCCTGCGGACTATTGTTTCCGGTCTCTTCTCGGCGCTCTCTGCGTCTCTGCGGCAACGGTATTGATAGGCGCTCTTAGAACAAATAGGCAGTTGGGGTAGTCTAACATACGAGGCAGCAAATATGCCGGTCTGTCTTCCTGCGCCTCCGAGGCGGGATTAGCCCGAACGGAGGCGCGGCGACAGGCCAAGGAGGACGACTATGCACGGTCTAGCAGCGGTTTTCCTGGTGTTGATCTTCGGGCCTGGCGAGCCTCCAGCTCCAGCCGGGGAACCAGGGCTTCCCATCGAGGGGAGAATGGTCATAAGCGGGTTTGAGGGTGAAGAGCGGTACACCTACGTGCTCGCGGGCAGCACCGAGACCGTTATCCCAGCACCGGTGGCAGCTTTCACCGCGGCCGACATCTCGCCGATCTCCGACGAGCTGGTCTACGATGTGGCCGACCAGTGGCGCCCCTCCGAGGCCGACGTATGGAAGGTGAACATGGATGGCAGCCATGCCGTCAACCTCACTGACCGGGCCGGCCTCGGCGGCATCAACTGCCATCCATGCTGGTCACCCGATGGCGCCAGGATCGCCTTCAAGCACTGCCACTTCGACCCGGAGGAGGCCTCCCCCGACGAGCTGCTTCCGTGCCTGGTAGGATTCGAAATCTGGGTCATGAACCTCGATGGCACAGAAGCCCGCCGGGTGTCCCGGGAGGGGGTTCCCGACGCGGAGCCTGTCTCCTGGTCGCCGGACGGCTCTCACCTGCTCTGCACCGCGGACCTCCCCGGCGTCGGCCCTGCCGTCATTAGCATGGATCTGGAGGACGGGAGCTACGAGAGGCTGCCGAACGTCATTCACGACGCCGCCTGGTCGCCTGATGGTTCGCAGATCGCATCCGGCCTGTGGAACTGGGACGAGGTGGACGAAGAACGTGGGATGTGGTGCCAGCTCCGCCTCACCGACGCCGACGGCGGCAGCCCGCGAACTCTGTGGCAGCAATTCGTCAAATGGTCGGATTACCCGGACGATACTCTCGACCCACAGTGGGTCACTCCGCACTACCTGGCCTGGTCGCCCGGCGGAGACCGCATCGCATTTCTCGCCGCCATTCCCTTCGACCCCGACGTCCCGGTCTTGCGGGATCAAGTCGAGGTGTGGATATACGACCTTGCCAGCGGCGAACTGGTTAGGGTAACCAACGACACTTGCGCGGATCAGGACCTGAGCTGGCGCGGCCCGAGCTAGCCTGCCAGCGTCATTTGGCGAGTTTCCCCTCGCCGAACGGGTTGGGGGGAAGCGGGCTGGGCAGAAGCTTGCCTTCTGCCCCCTTCTCTCGCCCTTTCGCCCGCCACGCCGCTGGACGTGTGAACTCGCTGTCCCGCGCACCATTCTCGTCCAGGTGAAACGGCCGGAGCACCTTGCAGCGACACGAGTGAAAAGGCACGAGGCACCATGCGAGTGAGCCAGCGGGGGCACTCGCACGCGAGAACCGGAGGCACAGGAAGGGGGGTTGCGATGGGCCGAGCAAAGCTGATGCTCCTACTGATGATGCTCGCGGCCGGCTGCGCGCAGGGCCCTGCCCGGGGCGATGGAATACTGCTGGCGCCGGGGAAGTTGCTGCAAAGCTTTGCCGAGCAGATCCAGCTGGCGGTGGTGGAGGTGCGGCCGGATGAGACGGTTGAGGTAGACCTGTTCATCTCTCTGCTGGACGAGTCCGGCGAGTCGCGCGAGGTGCACTTCCTGCTCCCCCTGCAGACGATGCCTGGGGAGTTCCGCGCGGCGGAGCACCCCTTGGCGGAGTTTTGGGAGCAGGAGATCGAGCCACTCGAGCGGCTATTCCACGAGGCCGCGGCGGCCGAGCGGAGACACCGGCGGGCGATCCAGACAGCGGTAGCAGTCGGCTCATTGCCGGCGGGGCCCCTCGCGGCCGCCATACAGTGGTACAGGATACTGGGGGGCGGGCATAGGGGCATGGGCGCGATCGGCCAAGCGGAATCCTCGGTGGCGCCGGTGCTGAGTGTGGAGACAAGGCATGCGCGAGCGGATGTGTACGAAGCCCTAGACGCGGCGCGCCTAGCGAAGCTGGCGAGGCTGCCCGAGCTGCCCAGGATCGTGAGCGAATCGCTCTCGGCATACGTGGGGCGTCCCTATGCGCTCGTGCGACTGCAAACACAGCCGCGCGGCGAAGTCGCGCCAGACGAACACTGGATACCACCGGAACAGCATCCTGGACTGCATTTCACCTTCACTCAAGACCTGGTGATGCGGGATGGCGCGCGCTCTTACGACTACCCGTTGGGAACGGGACAGGCATGGGAGCAGCCGATCCCGCTCACTCAGGTGTACGTGACCGCGCCGGATGACATGATCTTGGAGGTCGAGTTCCCCGGCCGGCCCAGGGGCGCTGGAGATGGCGTCCGCAAGGTACGGGGCAAGTCGCTGGCGTACGCCGCGGACGGTCGCCAGGTGCACCGGGCGACCTACGACCACTCGAACCCCAAAGAAGACGTGAGAGTTGCCCTGCGCGGGCGAGGCGCGAGTGAGTTTGCCGGGGCGGAGCAACAGCGGCGACGTCACCGCACGGTCGCGTGGCTCATCTTTCCGCTCCTGGGAGTCGCGGCGTGGCTCAGTCCCTGCGGGGTGCTCGTGTGGCCGCATCGGTATTCGAAGGCGCTTGCTGTGTGGCGTTCCGCCGGGCTAGGTTGGGGAGTGGGCGCCGTAGGGTTGTCGGTTCCACTGCTGCTGCTCGTGTGGCCGGCTGCGCGACGCTGTTTCGTCTCTCCACTCCGCGATCTCGCCCGCCGAGGAGACGTCGTCCGTTTCGTCGCGGAGACCGAGGGGGCGCTCGCGCCTGCGCTTCTGTTCCTCGGTTGCCTGGTGGTGGTCGCACTAGTGGGAGCTGGCCTCGTGTACGTTGTCCGCCAGGCCAGGAAGCCAGGCTTCGGCGCGTTTGCCATACGAGCAACAGTGACGGCTCTTGTCGCCGCAGTGGTCTATCTGGTGGTGGGCTTGCAGCTCCAGGACTGGCTGACGAAGTGACGCGGCATGGGCTGTCGATTGAGCTGGCATATCGAGCGTCACGGAGGCGCCGAGGAGCGGTGCCGAGTCGCTGAGTCGGCTAAGGCGTGAACGGTAGAGCCGTGCCGCGGCTGGTCATGTGCTCCGTCAGCGGCCGAGCCGCGAATGACCTACAGGCACCAGATCGCCTTCACCGCGACGCGACTGACCCACTCATCCGCGTTCGGATCGCCGACGACGATGAGAAGGTCCATGCCGCGCCTCACCCGCTGCCGGTAGGCCGCGTATGGATTAGTGTGACTGCCGCGCCGGACCAGGCGCGCGCTGGCAGTTCTCTCTTCACTGATGTCGCACGTGGTGGTGAAGACTAGCTGGCGGGACCACTCCGGCGGAACCACATTCCCCTCATCATCGAGGTCCGCTGCGTAGAGGCGTTCGGCCCTCAGTTCGGCCGACCAGCGCTGGCTGGGATGGAACGCTTGAATCAGCCGCTGATAGCGATACGGCTGATCGTATCGGTGCCCCCAGATATAATCGACCTTTCCGGTGTGGTACATGTCCTTCCGGTTCCAGCGGCCGCCGATGTAGTAGTCCACCACGTCGAAGCCATCTCGCTCACCGTGACTGGCGCCGGTCCACATGCTCCATCCACTGCGCCAGTAGTAGTCGTTTCCCAGCCAGAAGCCCTGGCGACGCCCGTTCTGCGACTCGCCGGTGTCCGCAGAGAACCACCACTCTCTTCCCTGGGTCGCGCCTTCATCGTACCAATGGTGGTCATGGAGGTCCACCGCGAATCGCCTCACTCCGGTCTCGGGCACATAGCCGTCGTCGGCCCTGAACTCGGGCTCCACAGATGCGTAGTTGAAAGACCAATCAAGACCCTGATTGCGCGACACACCAGTGCCGGCGTACACGGCCCCGTCATCTCCACCTTCTCCCTGGGTGCAGCTCTGGTATCGGTGTGCGTAGAGGTTGCGTCCGCCGCCGGGGAATCGCCAGTTCCAGTTCGCTCCGAGGTCGTAGGCCGCGTTGTGCGGATCGCCGGGAACGCGCCGGTGCACTCCCGAGAGTTGGATGCTTCCTTCGTTTCCGAACAGATGGTCGTATTCCCAGGCGAGGTGATTCTCGCCACCGCGCCGGTAGGCGTCCAGCACCGCGAAGCGATGAGCGCCGACGGTCCCGAACGTCTTCGCGCCCCAGTCCAGCTCCTCAATGCGCCGGCTGTAGAAGATCCGGGATGACGGGAAGTACCCAGCGCCTTCCCGGAAGAAGGGGCGGTACTCGGGGAGGTAGCGTTCCACGAATGTGAAGTCTATCGTCTCGACGACGTCTTCGATGTTGCGGAAATCCGGATTGTAGGTGGCGAGAGTGACGACACCGTTGGGCAGGGTGCCCTTGAAGTCAACCCCGCCGATCACGTTCTCCCTGTCTTCCTCATTCTCGGCGCCCACTGAGAGCAGATAGGGCATCAGGACGTAGCGGAACGGCACCGGCGGCGCCTCGATGCCGGTCCACCTCGCGCAGTTGTCCGTGTCGAAGACCCGTGCGAAACAGGCGGGCCACAGAACGCGGTGATCTGCGCGCGCCAGGCGTCGTCCGAAGTTAAACCGGAAGGTCTGCTGGCCCTGGGAGTAGCGGAGGATGGCAAACGGGACCTCCATCTCGGCCG
>DAOVEW010000394.1 GCA_030668755.1 Bacillota bacterium
GAGGACCCGGACCTGCGCAGGCAGGTGATCCTCACTCTAGGTCAGATAGGCGATCCTCGAGCCGTCCCCGCTCTCGTCGCTGCGCTCGGAGATGATTCCGCCGAGATCGGCCGCCATGCTGCGTATGCGCTGGGGCGGACCCGCGATCCGCGGGCGGTTGAGCCCCTGATGGAGGCGCTCCGAACCGGGGGCGACGAGGTCAGGAAGAACGCCGCCCGCGCGCTCGCAAGGGTCGGCGCCCCGGCCGTCGAGCCCCTCATCGGCGCGCTCAAGGACGAGAATCCCGCGGTTCGCGAGCGGGCCGTGTGGACGTTGGGGGAGATACGCGACCCGCGTGCGGTGGATCCGCTCCTGGAGGTCCTCGCGCAGGACCAGTTCCACGTCCGAGCGGCGGCCGCCCGCGCGCTGCACTTTGCAGTCGAGCGACGGGTTGCCGACGCTCTGATTGCAGCACTCAAGGACCCCGACGCCGAGGTCAGAAAAGGCGCGGCCGAATCCCTGGGGCGCCAGCATGACGAGCAGGCCGTCGTGTCCGTGATCCTCCTGCTGGCGGATGAAGACCCGGAGGTCAGGGGCATGGCCGCAGGCGCGCTGGGTGAGATGAAGGACGCGCTGGCCGTCGAGCCCCTGATAGCGGCCCTCGAGGACGAAGACCCAGAGGTGCGCAAGTACTCCGCGGGCGCGCTCGGACGAATCAAGGATCCGAATGCCATCGAGGCCCTCACGCAACATCATCTACGGGACGGGGATGAGAACGTCCAAGAGGCATGCCGCTGGGCGCTTGAGGAGATCAGACGGCGAGAGCTGGGCCTCGACGAAGAATGCCCGGACTGCGTCGAGCGCAAGTAGGGGGTTCCGGCCGGCGTCGCGCGCTATAGGTAGACCCCGTGCTCCCTCACGAGCTCGACGACGCGGCGGTAGCGTTCGAAGCTCACCTGAGGCGGGATTGAGTGGTCGGAGTGAAACACATACCCGCCTGGGTTCGACATCCCGATCTCAAGCTTGCTGCTCACCTCGCGCTCGAGCTCGGCCTGGTCGTCTGCGAAGAACGTCCGGACGTCCACCCCGCCCATGAAGCATAGGTCGCGGCCGTACTCGCGGACCAGGGCCTCGAGGTCCATCCCCGCCTTCACCTCCAGCGCCTGGAGACAGTCAAACCCGGCCTCGATCAGCCATGGGACCAAGGCGGTGATGTTCCCGCAGGAGTGGAGAATCACGGGCCAGCCCTGCTCGTGGACGAAATCGCACAACCGCTTATGATACGGCAGTAGCTGCTCCCGGTAGGCGCGCGGCGAGAACAGCGGCCCGTTCTTATAGCCCAAATCATCCCACAGCCATGCTCCGTCGAACTCGAAACCCCTCTCCAAGTACAGCTTCCCCATCCCGATTATCATCTCCGCATCGTACTCGTACAGCTCCCGCACCCAATCCGGCTCTTCCGCTATGGCCACCAGCAGCCGTTCCGGTCCGACCTTCCGCCAGGTGGCCTCATAGCCGGGAATCGCCGCGAGGCAGATGAACTTACTCTCCCGTCGCCACCGGGCGTGTTGAGCCCTCACGGTGTCCCAGTCCACACGGCCGGGATCGGGCTCCAGGCGGCCCTTCATTTCATCCCACTCGGCGCGGGACTTGATGCGGAAGTCCAGCAGTTCGGGCGTGGAGCGGTGGTCGGTCCAGTCTCGTTTGAGGATCCCCCACTCGTCCCGAACGGTGACCCAGTCTTCGGTGCGTTCCACCTCTTCCGGGGCAAACCCGAACGAGTTGTCCACCGACAGCATCCGTATCTCCGTGCTGAAGTGATCGTCCGGGGAGACATCCGGGTCCAGCCCCTCCTCCCGCCAGCGGTTCTCGGTCGCCTCCCAGAAGGACTCATGGATCGGCACCCTATCCGGGCATTCGTGGTGCAGCGCCTTTGCCACTCGCTGCCGCGAGGTCATCGTCAGGTCCTCCTGCCGCCAACTTCCACCTCTTGGGACTCGCCCCTGCATTCCGGTAGCAGGAACGCATCCGCGCTTTCCGAAGGCCAACGAGGCGGTTTCGCGGGGCCACCGCCGGGCCGCCTCAGGAGATAGTCATGTCGAGGATACTAGTCCTCTACGACACACACTCGGGGAACACGCGGGCGATGGCCGAGGCCGTTGCGGAGGGCGCCGGATCGGTCGCGGGAACCGGTGTCACGCTCAGGCACGTAGACAAGGCACAGCCCAGCGACCTGTTGGAGCACGACGGGATTGCGGTCGGGTCTCCCACGTGGTGCGGCGTGATGACCTGGAAGCTGAAGAAGTTCTTCGACGAAGCGATCTGCACCTGGGGCAAGGTGGAGGACAAAGTGGGCTGTGCCTTCAGCAGCTCCGGAGGGCTTGGCGGGGGCAGCGAGATGACCTGTCTCTCGATACTGAACGTGATGCTCAACTACGGCCTGCTCGTTTTCGGCCTGACGGAGTACAGCGCGCCCGGCGTGACAGCCCACTACGGCGCCGTGGCCATCGGCGAACCCGACGGCGACGAGCTCGCCGCCTGCCGGCTGCTGGGCCTGAAGCTCGTTCGCCACGTTCAGAGAGTCAAGGGCGAACAGTAGAGCGGGGGTATCTCTGAGTCCCCGCCGGGCATTGTTGGGCAGATTCTATGGTTATCTGTCA
>DAOVEW010000322.1 GCA_030668755.1 Bacillota bacterium
TGCCTGCTGCTCGACCGCCTGCCCGCACACGACAGCAATCACATGTAGAGGGAGACTGCGAGATTGCCCCGCCAACATACCGACAAACCGCGAGGTGCTTTCACCTTTGTGCTGCACGGACATCTGCCCTATGTCCTCGCCCACGGCACGTGGCCCCATGGGTCGGACATGCTGTTCGAATGCGCTGCCGAGAGCTACCTGCCCCTTCTCCAGACGTTCGACCGCCTCGCCGCAGAGGGCGTCTCCGCCAAGGTGACCATGGGCATTACTCCCGTCTTGGCCGAGCAGCTTGCCGATCCTGACTTCAAGCATCAGTTCTCCGAGTATCTCGAGCTCCGCGCGCGTATGGCGGCCGAGAACCGCGACGAATTCCACAAGCAGAAGCAGCATCACTTCGCCGAGCTCGCCGAGACGTGGCACAGCCACTTCCTCGACGTGCGCACCGCCTTCCACGACTGTTACGGCGGCGACCTCATAGCGGCGTTCCGTCGTCTCCAGGACGATGGGCGCATTGAGATCATCAGCTCCTGCGCGACTCACGGCTACCTGCCCCTGCTCGGATCGGACGAGTGCATCCAGGGTCAGGTCAAGCAGGCAGTCGCTGCTCACCGCCGCCACTTCGGCCGTCCGCCCCGCGGCTTCTGGCTGCCCGAGTGCGGCTATCGGCCCCGCTATGAGTGGGCATCGCCTCTCGCCGGCGCAGGCCCCCAGGAACCTGTCCTCCGCAAAGGCATCGAGGAGTTCCTCGCCGAGAGCGGCATCGAGTACTTCATCGTGGACACCGCAACGCTCATGGGCGGCGCAGCCATGGGCGTCTACCTCGAGCGCTTCGGCGGGCTTCAGGATCTGTGGGAGCGCTCTCGCGCCTCCTACCGCCCGGGACCAGTCGACGTCGACAAGTCTCCCTACGAGGCCTACCTCGTCTCCTCCGCCGACGAAGACCGTCCACCGGTCGCGGTCTTCACCCGCGACGAGCGCACCGGGGCTCAGGTTTGGAGCGGCGAGCACGGCTATCCCGGCGATGGCTGGTACCTCGATTTCCACAAGAAGCACTTCCCCGGCGGCCACCGCTACTGGCGGGTCACCTCCTCCAGCTCTGACCTCGGCTCCAAGCAGCCCTACGAGCCTCACCGGGCGGCGGAGCGCGTGCCCGAGAACGCGGACCACTTCTGCGATGTCGTCCACGAAATCCTCACTCAGCACAACGACAGCAGAGAAACCTACGGGATTGTGTGTGCCCCCTACGACGCCGAGCTCTTCGGGCACTGGTGGTTCGAGGGACCCGAGTGGCTCTATCGCGTCCTCAAGGGCATTGATGCGCACCCAGCGGTGGACCTCGTCACGTGCTCCGAGTATCTCGACCGGCATACACCTGCGGCCGCGGTCGCACTGCCCGAAAGCTCCTGGGGCCAGGGCGGGTTCCACTGGATCTGGCTCAACGATTGGACTAACTGGATCTGGGAGCACATCTACGCGGCCGAGGCGGAGTTCCCAAAGTTGGCACAGCAAGCCCTCGACTCGCAGGACGCGCGGCTCGCCGAGATCGTGACCCAGGCGGCCCGCGAACTGCTGCTTCTAGAGGCCTCTGATTGGCCGTTTCTCATATCGACCTGGAGCGCCCGCGACTACGCCGAGCACCGCGCTGGCCTCCACCACGAGGCATTCGTACGCCTCGCCGACATGGCCCGCAAGCAGGCCGCGGGCGCCGGCCTCGCCGAGGAGGATGAGCGGTTCCTCGCCGAATGCAGCGAGCGAGATGCCCTCTTCCCAAACCTCGATCTCGCCTGGTGGGCGCGCCTCGAAAAGCCGCCGCGGGCTTGAATTCCGTGCCGGCGCGGACCTGTCAGCGGAACCTCCCAAGGGGCCCGACGCGGCGCCGACGGCCGCCCCGGCCGCCAAATCGGCCCCCCGGGGCTCTCTGTTGCTGCCCGGCCCTCACAATACCATGCGCTGGGCATTGGACTCCGAAGCCCGATATGGGTCTATATACAGTGAGGCACACCGGCGATGCCGAGCCAGCCAGCTCACCAGGCAAAAGACCCGCTGCACAAGCTCCAGCGCCGCCTCTGGATCGAGCGCGGGGTGCTGCTGGCGCTGCTGGCGATCTTCGCCGGCCTCTACATCGGAGCGCTGCCGGGCGGCCGGCGTGTCTGTCTCATCTCGGCCGACGACCGACCCGTAGCCGTCGTCCCTACTCGCGGCGATGCCCAGCGTGTGCTCCGGCAACTGAAGTCGAGCTTCAACCTCCCCGCCGACAAGCTCCACTTCGGCCAGAGAATCACCTTCCACTTGGTTTCGGCCGCCCGCCACCCCGTCCAGCCGGACGACGAGGCGTTGGATGCGCTCGCCGCTGAGCTCGACGTGATCGCGCGGGGTGCGGCCGTCCTCGCCAATGGCGAGCCGATCGTCGCCCTGCCGGACCAGGCCGAGGCCGTTCGGGCGCTCTCGCTCATACTGAAGGAGTATTCGCCATCCGATCCGCACGTCACCACCTACTTCAAGGAGCAGGTGAAGGTGGAGATGCGCGACGTGCCCCCCGATCTCATGGCGACGTCCGCCGACGATGCCCTCCGGAAGATAGCAGAGGAGACGGCGCCGAAGGGCGAGCACAAGGTGAAACCGGGCCAGTCCGCCTGGAAGATCGCTCGCGACTACCATGTCTCGCTCGAGCGGCTGGCGTACGCCAATCCAGACGTGGACCTCGATCACCTTCGCGTCGGGGATCGGATTACGATACCGGGCGGCCTCCCACCCCTGACCGTCATGGCCAAGAAGGAGATCGAGGAGCCCGTCGGCGAAGGACCATCTGGACGCTACCAGAAAGTCCGGATAACCTACGAGAACGGGATGGAGATAAAGCGCGAGGTAATCGGACGCCGGGCCGGGACCGTGTTGATGGGGCCCCCGCAAGGCCGCGGCGAGGAAGACCCCTGGCGCTGGCGGGACGAGATCCTCGAACGATGACACCACGCCGACGAGCGAGCACAATGCGCCTCGTGACCATCATCGTCGTCCTACTTCTCTGCATGTGGATGCTCTATCGGCTCTTCATCGGCATCCCCC
>DAOVEW010000356.1 GCA_030668755.1 Bacillota bacterium
ACGGCATTCGATCAGCGTGTGGAGCGATATCCGCAAGACGAAGGAAGAGCTCGCCCTCAAGCATCCGGCGCTGTTTCCGCTGGAGCTTCCCAGGCGGGTCATCCAGTGCCTCCTGCCGCCGCAGGGAACGGTCGTCCTCGACCCCCTCTGCGGCCTCGGCTCCACAGTCCTCGCCGCGCATGAGCTGGGCAAGGTGGGCATCGGCCTCGACATCAACCCCGATTATGTCGCCCTCGCGCAGCAGCGCCTCGGCGATTCCTCAGACGGCTGCCGCCTCATATGTGCGGACGCGGCGGATCTGCTCGAGCACACGGGCCCGGAGTCTGTTGACCTCGTCGTGACATCGCCGCCGTACTGGGATGTCCTCACGCGGACTCGGACGGCGGACCGGAAGGCGATTCGCAACTATGGCGACCGGGATCGCGACCTCGGAAGGCTGAATGGCTACCAGGAGTTCCTTGCCGGGCTGACGTCGGTGTTCGACAAGGTCCTGGAGGCCCTGCGCCCGGGGGCCTATTGCGTCGTCGTAGTCATGGACATCCGCAAGAAGAACCGTTTCTACCCATTCCACTCAGACCTCGCCCGGGAGCTCGAGACGGCCGGCTTCATCTGGGACGACACCATCATCTGGGACCGCCGACACGAGTACAACAACTTCCGCCCCCTCGGCTACCCCTCCGTCTTCCGCGTTAACAAAGCCCACGAATACCTCCTCATCTTCCAGAAACCGCGGTAGGGCGCGCACACCGATCCCCGCCGGCCGTTCTGTAGGGCGCGCATTTGGCTAGGTCCGCCGTTGGCTGACCGCCATCCCGGCCCGAAGGGCTTAGGGACCCATGCGCGCCTCTTGGTGGGACAGGCTCCCAGCCTGTCGAACGCGCCCCCGGCCCCTCCCTCCCATGCCCGCCTCCTCCCCCCCTGTCATTCTGAGCGCAGCGGCGAGCGTCAGCGCGAGCCGTGCAGTCGAAGAATCTACCCGTCCTGCCGCGCCTCCGTGCCGTCTCCCAACCCCCTGGACTTGCACCCAGACCCCCACCAGACGCCCTCTCCCCCCCGAACGGCCCCTCCCACAAGCGGCCCACAGGCTTACTTCCGCACCCTGCCAATGAGCCCAACTCCGACCGCCGCGGTGACGATATTCGGGAGCCACGCCGCCCAGAACGGCGTCAGGTGGCCCTGCTGCGCGACCACAGAGAGGTAATGCCAGACCACGTAGTAAGCGAAGCCGATGAGTATAGCGATCCCCATCCCGATAGAGGAGCTGCCGCGGTGAGACCGCATGCCGAGCGGCGCCGCCATCAGTGCGAAGACGAAGCAGGCGAACGGTATCGAGAGCTTGTGGTGGAGCGTCAGCTCCAGCTCGACGGTCGAGCGGTTCTGTCGCAGCGCATAGCGGATGTACTCCCGCAGCTCCCCGTAGGTCATCTCCTCCGGGGCGAGCGACTGCCGGGCGATCAGCCAGGGCGGGGTGGGAAAGTCAGCCACCCAGCTCTCGAAGCTCGACGTTGCCGGGCGGTCTGCGTTCAGAAGGGCGTTCACTCCGTTGAACAGCTCCCAGTGTCCCTCCCGCCACACGCCGCGCTTGGCCTTCGTGACGACCCCGGGCTGGCCCTCCTCGAACCAGACGATCATGGGCCGGACCAGCTCTCCGCTGCCAACGTCCAGCCGCTCGGCGTATATGAGACGCACTACCTCCCCCTCTGATTCCTCGTGAAGGTAGATGTGCTCCTGAACGGCCTCCCCCCCGCGCCGGGATGCCTCGCGCACGATCTCCTCGCCCCGGCGATTGCAGGGAGGAACCACCAGCTCGTTCAGCGCCGTGTTCGCCGCAGCCAGCACCAGCCCGGCGGCCGCCACCGGGAGGACCAGCCGCCGGAAGCTGATCCCGCCCGCGTGCATGGCCACCAGCTCGCTGTCCCCGCTGAGGCGGCCGAACGCCACGAGCACCGCGACCAGAGTGGCGAGGGGAAACGTGTACACGATGAACCCCGGCAGCCGCAGCAGGAACAGCAGCCCGGCCGTCCACAGCCCGAGGCCCAGCTTGCTCACCAGCTCCATCAGCTCGAACAAGATGTTCGCCGAGACGAACAGCAGCACGAACGCGAGCACGCCGAAGGCGAAGGGCCCGGCCATTTCGCGCAGCAGATATCGGTCTACGATCTTCATGTTATTGGGAAACGGTCGCCAAGGTAGAACCGTCGCGCGAGCGGGTCTCTCACGAGCTCCTCGGAGGTCCCCGACGTGAGGATCTTCCCCTCGTGAATGATGTAGCTGCGGTCGGTGATGGAGAGAGTCTCGCGCACGTTGTGGTCGGTGATGATCATGCCCATCCGGCGCGAGCGAAGCTCGTTGATGATGTCCTGAAGTTCGGCGACGGCGATTGGGTCAATGCCGGTGAACGGCTCGTCCAGAAGGAGGTACTGAGGATCGCGCGCCAGGGCGCGCGCAATCTCGGTCCGCCGGCGCTCGCCCCCAGACACGACACCCGCGGGGGCCGTGCGAACGCCCGCCAGGTGAAACTCCTCGATGAGATCTTCGAGCCGCTCACGCCGCTCCGCGGGCGACAGCGCAGTCCATTCGAGCACGGCCAGGATGTTCTCCTCGACGCTCAGATGTCGGAACGCGCAGTTCTCCTGGGGCAGGTAGCCGATGCCGCGGCGGGCGCGCTCGTGCATGCGCAACTCGGTGATATCGCGGCCGTCGAGCTGCACCTTTCCGGCGTCGGCCGCCACCAGCCCGACGGTCATGTAGAACGTGGTAGTCTTCCCCGCGCCGTTCGGCCCCAGCAGGCCCACGGTCTCCCCGGGGTTGACCTCGACTTTCACGCCGTTGACGACCGCCC
>DAOVEW010000343.1 GCA_030668755.1 Bacillota bacterium
CGGTGTGAGCACACAGCTTCCGACGGATCGTGCCCGATGATCTCCGCCAACGTCGGCGGGTCGAATCGTTCCTTGATACCGCCCCCGCGGAGTCGCCTCAGATACTCCGGCAGTGCTTGCAGCACCGCGTTTATCACCGCCACCTGCCGCGACGGAACCTGGAATCGCGCCGGCCCCACGTACTCGTTCACGATGAATATCCCGCCCGGCTTCAGCGCCCGCCGCACCTCGCCAAACACGTGGTCCAGCCGCCGCAGATGATGCAGCGCCATCCACGCCACAACGATGTCGTACCTCTCCCGGGGCAGCCGCGTTCGCTCGACATCCCCAGCCCAATACCTGAGCCTATCGGACAGTCCGGCCGCCTCCGCCTCTTGCTGGCACACCGCCACCGCTTCGGGCGCGACATCAACCCCCTCCGCCGCTGCGCACAGGCCATAGCGCACGAAGTCCCGCTCCACGTGCCCGTCCCCACAGCAAAGGCTCAGCCCCAACTCCCGCGGCTCTCGGCAGTACCGCTCCGCGAGGTAGTGATACCAGTCCTTCCCTCCAAACCGGGAGAACACATAGCCCCACAGCACTTGCTCCGAGTCCAGCCATTCCCTGGGGGCCCTACGCGTAGGGCTGTCTCCCCGAACCGCATCACCGCCCCACACACTGGCGATCCGTCGTCTCGCCCGGCCCCCGAGAGGCAGCGCCCCCCTCAGCCGCCACCACCCGGCCCGCAGAGCACCGTATCCCGCCGCCAAGCCCGGCACCCCCTTCAGCCACTCCCGCCACCCCTTCGCGCGCGCCCCCGCCCGGCCGCTCATCTCACTCCTGCCCCTCAGCCGTCCGAGCTGCCAGCCGCGCCAGCCACCCATCCATATCCCCCTTCGCCAGAGGCTCCGCGCGGTGCCCTTCTCCCGCGCGCGCCTCGACGATCAAGCCCTCCGCCCGGCCCTCCTCGACGCCCGAGGCCATCAGCGCGCGTCTCAGAATATCCTCGAACTCCCCTCGCGCCACCAACCGCCGCGGCTCGAACAGCGACACCCCATCCATCGAACCGATCCCGCCCATGATCCCCACGTCCCGCAGCCGCGACGCCGCCTGTGTCACCTCCCTTCCCTCCAGGTCCGCAAAGGCGAACTCCCGCCTCGGCCCCGGGAGCCTCGCGTCCAGATACCGACACAGCGCCGCCGCCACATCCTCCCGCGTTGCGAACTCCGTCTCCCTCACCTCCGCCGGAAACCGGAACCCCAGCTCCCTCTGAAGCTGCGCGTTCTCCGGCACGTGCCCACACCCATGCCGACACTCACACCGCGGCGGCGTCAGCCCCGTGCTCGGCATCTCCCTGAGGATTCTCCGGAACATCCGATACGGTCGCGACCGCCATATCTCCCGAAACGACGCCTCCTCCAGCGACCCCAGCTTGTTCTGGCACGTGCAGCACCCGTGCACGTTTCCCTCCACATCCACCACCGTGAACAAGTGCCCGATGAAGCATGCCATCTTCCCGTACGGCCACGCATCCGCGCGCGGCCGCTCCGCCGCTCGGATGTTATCCGTCGTCAAGTCCACCCCCGCCGCCGCGGCCATCTCCCCCGCGCTCCCCAGGTCCTCCCGCACCCGCGCCCAGTCCTCATCGCTCAACGCCAGATCGCCCGAGTCGAACGGCACCGGCCGCATCCCCCCGACCACGATCCCCGTCGCCCCCGCTTCGATAGCGTCCCTCACCAGAACCGGCACCTCGCGGAAGTTCCACTGCGACAGCACCATGCTCACCAGCAGCCGCGGCCTCGCCTCCCCGCGCTCCGAGAGCCGCCGAATAAGCCCCAACATCCGCGCCCGATCCTGGGGGGGCGCGGAGTGCACCTTCGCATACGTCTCCGGCGTTCCCGAGTCAATCGAAATGCTGAGCTGCTGCAGACCCCACTCGCACAGCCGGTCGGCCACCTCCTCCGTCAGCGGCCCCCCGTTCGTCGTGATGATGCTCCGCATCCCCAGCGCCCCGATCAACTCCAGAATCTCCATCGCCTTCGGATGCACGAGCGGCTCGCCCCGCCCCGCCAGCCACACCTCTTCCGTCCCCATCTCCGCCATCTCATACAGGAGACTCCGCACCCGCTCGAACGGCATGTGCTGCCCCGGGGTCGGCCTCGCCAGCCGCGGGCTGTGGTCCCAACACATTATGCACCGGTGATTGCACCCCGTGGTGGGCTCTAGCAGCAACCGCCGCGGCCCCGCCCCTGGGTCCCGCAGGTACCTCCGCCGTGCCCGCGCCCGCTGAATCCGGCCGAGCAGCGCCGGCGACACCGCGCCCACCGCCGCGCGCGCGACCCTCTTCGCCCCGGCGCTCAGCCGCGATGCCGCGCTCACGGCCTCGCCCCACCCGACCCCCGACCCTTGCCCTGTTCCGAGCTATACCTCAAGTTCCAGACCATCCTGCGCAACTATCACCTCGCCAGAGTACCCGGCCCCCCTCACCCGCTCCGGAATCGTCTCCTCCTCCGCCTCCAGCGCATCGGCGATGTGCGTCACCACAAGCCGCGGCAGCGCCAGCCCGCTCACCGCCTCCCCCAGCTCCTCGGGCGAGTAGTGCGCCAGCTCCACGATCGCCAGGTCCACCCCCCGCAGCCGCTCCGGCACCTCCCCCGCATGCGCCAGGTCCGACGAGAACAGAATCCGCTTCCCCTCCGCATCCACCGCATACGAGAAGCACTCCCCGCTCCGCCGCTCCCCCATCTCCCTCAGCCGCTCGACGAACCTCTCCAGATGCCGCGTCGGAATCGCCTCCACAACCACCCCCTCCTGCTCGTAGCCAGCCCCCTCCTCCACCGCCATTAGCTCCAGCTCGAACCCCAGCCACTCCGGCGCCAGATAGCACATGTTCAGCAGATCCTGGAACCCCTCGAT
>DAOVEW010000407.1 GCA_030668755.1 Bacillota bacterium
GTGGGCGGCCAGCTTGGGGATCTGGCGGAGTCGAAGCTCAAGCGCTGGTCGGGGGTGAAGGACAGCGGAAGCTTACTGCCCGGACACGGCGGCGTCCTGGACCGCTTTGATAGCCTTCTTGTGAATGCCCCCCTCGCCTACTTCTTCTTGCGCGCAGTCCTCTGGGGCTGAGCTGCTAGTGCCCCACGCTCAGCCGCGCGATGAGGTGCTCGGGCAGGTCTGCGGCCTGCATCTTCTCCTGCTGGCGCTCGACATCGTAGCCCACTCGTCGCGTTTCCAACGTGCCTACCTCCACCTCCCAGAGCCCGAAGCTCGCGGCCGGGTTTCCGTCCCGCGGCTGTCCGATCGCCCCCGGGTTTACGATGTAGCGATGCTCGGGCTCGAAGGCGATCTCGCCACCGGACCGGAGGGAGATCTGCTCGGGAAAGCGAGTGCTGCGGCGGACCCGGTAGTACTCGGCCACATGGGTGTGGCCGATGAGAGCGAGCTCCCCGGGCATTGCATCGAAGCAGACTTGGGCCTCCTGCGGCGTCGTGATATAGGCCATCTCGTCCGGCAGCGATCCGTGGACGGCGACGGCCTGTTCCACATGCGCGGATAGGGGCAGCGACGCCAGGAAGGACTTCTGCTCCGCCGAGAGCTGTCCGCTGGTCCACTGGATGGCGTCCCGGGCGAGCGAGTTGAACCAGCCCAAGTCATATCGGCCGACGGCGGCGAGGTCGTGGTTGCCTGCAACACAGGTCAGGTTGGGGAGTGACCGCACCTTGTCCACACACGCGCCGGGATCGGCCCCGTAGCCCACAATATCGCCCAGGCATACGAACCGGTCGACGCCGGACAGCTCCGCAAGGACGGCGTCGAGAGCCTCGAGGTTCGCATGTATGTCGGAGATAAGGCCGTAGGTCATGGACAGGTCACACCCGCGGCAGCGCTATTCTATGAGGCGTCTTCGTCGGTGTCAAGCAAGCCGCGGGCCCGGTGGCACCCGGGCGCCGTCCTCTCGGGCAATCTCATCCACGCTCCTCGGGATGCCACCTGCCTCAGCCCACGGGATAGCGGCCATGCTCTCTTGCGGCCGCGAACATTGCGAGCAGATTCTCGACCGGCGTCTTCGCCTGCACGTTGTGGATCGGGTTGAAGACATAGCCGCCGCCCGGCGCGAAGATCCGAATCCGGTCCGCCACCTCTCGCTTCACCTCTTCCGGCGTTCCGAACGGAAGCGTCCGCTGCGTGTCCACCCCGCCGCCCCAAAAGACCAAGTCGTCGCCGAACTCGCTCTTCAGCCGGTCCGGTTCCATGTTGGCGGCAGAGCACTGAACCGGGTTGAGGATGTCAACGCCGGCCTCGATGAAGCTGGGGATCAGATGGTAGATCGAGCCGCAGCAATGGTAGAAGGTCTTCCAGTTCGTGTTGGTGTGCACCCAGTCGTTCATCTGCCGGTGGAACGGTTGGTAGATCTCTCGGTACATGCTGGGTGAGATGAACTCCCCTCGCTGCGTCCCGAAGTCCGTTCCGGAGACGAAGATGGCTACGATTCGGTCGCCAACGGCCTGGCGATAGAGCTCCATGTTCTGGATGGCCTGCTCGGTCTGCCGCGCGAAGACATCCTTGATGTAGTCCGGGTGAGTGATGTGTGCGGCCATCCAGTCGTCGAAGTTGCGGATGCCCTTCGGCGCCTCCATCTCGGCCGCGAGCACCATGGGCAGGTCGCCGAGCCCGCCTTGACCGAAGTTGCCGAGAATGGCGAACTCGGTGCTGCGATAGAGTTCCTCAGCAGTCTCGCGCAGGTGCTCCAGCGTCTCCTCGGTAAACGGTTGAAACTGCTCGGCAAAGTCATCCGGGTTGAGGTGATCCCAGTCGATGGGCTCCTGGTAGGGGATGATGTCGAAGTAGTAGCCGTTCTTCGGCATGCGGCCGCGGGCGCGCTTGGCGGGGTCACCGCCGGGCGAGAGGAGGAGATCACCTTGGTCGTCTTCGACGGGGTTGAAAGGGCCGGGGACGAGGACATCAATGCCCTCGAAGGTGGTCCAGGGCCTCCAATCTCCGTAGGTCATGTCGAAGAAGCCGGAGGGGAGGAAGAGCGGGAGGACATCGCACCCGAGCTGCTCGAGCACGGGGATTTCCACCTCGCCGAGCATCTGGAGCACCTCGATGACCTTGGGCGGGGTAGCGTTGATGCCGAGCTCCTGGCGGAGCTTGGCATAGGTGGTGACCATGATGCCGGTGGTGCCGCTGCTGCCCAAGTCGATGGGGGCGCGGTCGGGCTCCCGGTGGTTGATTGCGGCGAGGACGCGCTCCCGAGAGGTCATGGCGATTGCTCCTTGTTGGCCGCGCGCGTCTGGCCGCCCCAGGCCTCGGCCGCCCAAGTCTCGAGGTCGGAGTAGTCGTCCTGCCAAGTGGTGTACATGGCGCCGACGATGCCGGGCAGGCCTTCGCCCGCGCCCAGCCACTCCTGGATGACCCATTCGTCGTGGTCGTAATAGCCGGCGAGGATCTGCTCGTGGCCGCGGCCGGCGAACCACT
>DAOVEW010000353.1 GCA_030668755.1 Bacillota bacterium
GGAGGCCGATCTCGTTGTTTTGATTGCCGGAGGTCCTGGCCACCCGGTGCCGGACCGCCCCGATGGCGGCAATCATCTCCTTGGTGCTGGTCTTGCCGGTGCTGCCGGTGACCGCCACCATTTGGATGGAGAGCGACGCGCGATGGGCCGCGGCCAGGGACCCAAGCGCGGCAAGGGTGTCCGGCACGACGAGCAGCGGCCCGCCGTCGCTCGATTCGCGAGATACGAGGGCGCCGCCCGCGCCGCGCTGCAATGCCTCGCCGACGAACTCGTGTCCGTCGAAGCGTTCGCCCCTCAGGGCGACGAACAAGCTGCCGGCCGTGAGCGTTCGCGTGTCCGTCGACACGCCGCGGAAGACCTCGGGCGCAGCCCCTACGACGCGGGCTTGCGTGGCCTTCAGCACGGTGTCCAACGAAAGGTCAGCCACCGCGCTCGCCCTCGATCTCGCGCAGCGCGCCCTGCGCGACTTCGCGGTCGTCGAAGTGGATTGTCCGGTCGGCGAAGATCTGGTAGTCCTCGTGGCCCTTTCCTGCTATGAGCACGAAGTCATCGGGGCCGGCCGCGTCGATGGCAATACGGATGGCTTGCGCCCGGTCCGGCTCCACGGTGCAGTCGTCTATGCTTGCCCGCGGGATGCCCGCGAGAATCTCCCGGATGATCGCCTCCGGCCGCTCCCCGCGAGGGTTGTCCGAGGTGATGATACACCGGTCGGCCAGCCGCCCGGCTATCTCGCCCATCACCGCCCGCTTCGTGCAATCTCGGTCTCCGCCGCAGCCGAAGACGACCAGGACGCGACCTGGGACCAGCGCGCGGGCGGTCTCCAGAGCGCGGCGCAGGCTGTCGGGTGTGTGTGCGTAGTCTACGAAGACGTTGGTCGCCGGCGACGGAACGCGCTCGAAGCGCCCCCTGACCGCGGGCATGTTCTCCAGGGCGCCGCAGGCCGCGTCGGCGGCGATTCCGAGACCGATGCAGGCATCCAGGGCGGCCAGAGCGTTGTACACGTTGAACCGGCCGACGAGTCTCATGCGGACCGGAACGCGGCCGGTGGGATGAACCGCGAGGAATCGAGTGCCCTCCATGCTCAGCTCTATGTGCTCGGCGCGGCAGTGAGCATCCGGGGAGAGCCCGTATGTGAGGGTGCGGCCCAGGGCCTTCTCGGAGACGGCGCGGCCCGCCTCATCGTCTATGTTGACGACGTTGATCCGCTCTCCTTGCGCCGGCAGGAACTGCGCATCCTCGAAGAGACGTCGCTTGACGGCGAGGTACTGCTCCATATCCGCGTGGAAATCGAGGTGCTCCGGCGTCAGGTTCGTGAACACGGCAGCGGCAAACCGGCACCCATCGACGCGATGCAGGGCCAGCGCGTGAGAGGACACCTCCATCGCCACATGGGTGACGCCCTCGGCGCGCATATCTGCGAGAAGGTGCTGCAGATCTATCGCCTCCGGTGTGGTGTGGACTGGCCTCAGGCGGCGAGAGCCGATGCGGTATTCGAGCGTGCCGATCAGCCCGCTGGAATGGCCGGCCGCCCGGAAGATGGCGTCGATCATGAGCGCGGTCGTCGTCTTCCCGTTGGTCCCGGTCACCCCGGCGAGGGTGAGGTGACAAGAAGGGTCATCGTAGAACGTCCGGGCGATGGCCGCCATGGCCGCGCGCGAGTCCGGCACCACCGCGACGGCGCCTCCGGGAGGGGGCTCGATGTCGGCTTCCCGGCCGGACTCGACCACGAGGGCCACTGCGCCGCGGCCGACCGCCTGCGGGATGAAGTCGTGTCCGTCGGCCTTCTCGCCGCGCACACAGACGAATGCGTCGCCGGCCTCCACCTGGCGAGAGTCATATGCGAGGCCCGTGACCGACACCTCCGAGTTGCCGAGCACCCGCGCGGCGGCTAGTTCCCTCGCGAGCGATGAAAATGGCTTTCCCGGCCCCCGCCGGGGCAGTTGGCTGGTCACCGAAATCCCGGCCCTTTCCCATGGTTGATTATAACATTCGCGGAGAGATCAGCCCGCGGCGCCCGCCCGGGCTAGGTCGAATCTGGAGGCAGGTGCGTCGGGCGGCACGCGCAGGTGTGTGAGAGCCTTCTCGCAGATCGCGCGGAACGCCGGCGCGGCGACCACGCCTCCATAATGCGCGCCCTGCGGCTCGTCTATGACCACGAGTACCGCCAGGCGAGGATCCTCCGCGGGGGCGAAGCCCGCGAAGGAAGCGATGTACTTGCCCGACCGGAAGCCCTGCTCGCGCGTCGGCTTCTGCGTGGTTCCGGTCTTGCCCGCGATCCGGCGGCCGGGTATGCGCGCCTCCTGGCCGGTGCCCTCTTCGACCACCCTCTCCAATACGTCGCGCATTCGCTCGCAGGTCGAGCGGGAGAGAATCCTGTTCTGAGCAGGTCGCTCCGCGTACTCCGTCTCGCCCGTTGGGTCGGTGATGGCTTTGACAAGGCGGGGGCGAACGAGCAAGCCGCCGTTCGCAATCGCGCAGTACGCCGAAAGAAGTTGGAGAGCTGTCACGCTGATCCCCTGGCCGAACCCAACGTTCGCCACCCGCACCTGTGACCAGGTCTCCGCCGCCGGAAGGATGCCGCGCGACTCGGCCCCAAGCTCTATGCCGGTGCGCTTCCCGAAGCCGAAGCGCCGCGCCCACGCGTGCATGCGCTCGGCCCCGAGCGCCAGCGCGACGGTCGCCACTCCCGTGTTGCACGACTGGACGACCATCTGGTCCAGATTCACCTCTCCGTGAGCGCGATGGCCGCCATGCGGGGCGCAGTTAATGCGGCGACCGCCGACGGCGCGCGTGCCGACGCAGTTGTACGTCTCGCCGTCGCACATGACGCCCTCTTCGATCGCCGCACACGCGGTGATCAC
>DAOVEW010000369.1 GCA_030668755.1 Bacillota bacterium
CTCTGTACGCCATAGCCGTCCCTCGAATCGAAGAACACCCCGAAGGTCCGTGCGGCATCCGTGCTGGAGATCTGCAGGTAGACGATCTGCCTGTGGCCGGCGGCGACGCCGGGTGTGCGGAAGTCCACCGCGGCATCGACGTCCTCTCTCGGCAGGACCTTGGTGAAAACCCCATCCTCCACCCACTTCTCACTGCTACTCGCGCCCGATATCCGGAGCTGGCCGCCCTCCTCACTCACCCAGATCGCGGGGTCGGAGTCCAATTCGCGCCACAGCGACCTGTCGAGGGACTGGTCCCCGAAGTCGTCCTGTGCGCGAATCCCCTGCCGCCAACCCCTACCCTTCTCGCGGGCACGTGGCACCACCCCGATCCTCACTGCGGCGGAGCGTTCCTCGCCCTCTGGCAGGAACACGACCGCGTCGAGCACGTGCTCCCCGACTCCCCATTCGGAGCTCTGCCAGCTCCGCGAGTACGGCCTTTCGCTGGCCACCCAGATGCTCTTCCCGTCCAGGCGCACGCCGAACGGGCAGCCCACGGCGGCCGGGCTGAACTCCAACTCGATGACCACGGGTTCGCCGAGTAAGACGCCCGCGCCATCGCGCGGCGACTGGATGCTGATGGCCGGCTGTACGGCTTCGTGGCCGCACACCGCGCCGCACGATGCCAGCAGCGCGCACACGATCAGCACACCGACCCGGCACATGTCGCTTCGCCTCTGGCAGGTCAACGGAACCCCCCGCGCTCGCCCTACATAGCCCGCAGCCGCTTCACGCGCTCTTCAATCGGCGGGTGGGTGCTGAAGAGCGAGTTCAGCCGACCGCGGTGCTCGGTGAGCGGGTTGATGATATAGAGGTGCGCGGTGGCCTTGTTGGCCACTTCGAGCGGTTCTGTGTCGGCGGTCAACTTCTCCAATGCGCTCGCCAGTCCCTCGGGGTAGCGCGTCAGCCTTGCGCCCGTCGCGTCGGCCAGGTACTCGCGCTGCCGGGAGAGCGCGAGCTTCATCAATTGAGCGATAATGGGGGATAGGATGACGAACACCAGGCCGATGAGCAGGAGGGGATTGCCGCCCTTTCCCCCGGATCGGCGGCTGCGGCTGTAGCGAAGGCTGCGCAGCATCCAGTCGGACAGAAGTACGACGGTGCCGACCAGCACCGACACGAGCGTCATGAACCGGATGTCAAAGTTGGCAACGTGGGCCATCTCGTGGCCGATGACGCCTTCGAGCTCGGCGCGATTGAGCTTGTCCAGGAGGCCGCGCGTGACGACGATCGCGGCGTGTTGGGGATCGCGACCTGTGGCAAAGGCGTTGGGCGCGCTATCCTCGATGAGGTACGGCCGCGGCATCGGCAGGCCGCCGGCAATGGCGAGGCCCTCGACGGTGTTCCAGAGGTACGGTTCCTCCTCGCGGACGACGGGCTGGGCGCTGCTCATGCCGAGCACGATCTGGTCGCTGTAGTAGTAGCTACCCCAGGCGAGCGCGAGGGCGAAGCCCACTGCGGGGATGAGGACCCAGTGGCCGAGGTCGAAGTACAGGCCGAAGACGTACACGATGGCCGCGATGAGGGCCACGAAGAAGAAAACCAGGAGGTACGACCGCCTTCGGTTGCTGGCGATCTCGTCGAACATCGAGATTGGCTCGGCAGGTCTCCCCATGGCTGGCCGGAGCAGGCGATGCCGGCGAGCGAGCCGGAAATGGCCGGGCGAGCCGTCTCAGCTATGGCCGCGACGCCGCGGCCGGCGCCTGCAGTCTGGCTAGAACTGGACCGCGATCGGACCCCGCGCCGCCTCTTCCTCGATCTCGAAGTAGTCGCGCGGCCGGAACCCGCCGAGGCCCGCGACGATGCGCGCGGGGAAGGCCTGGATCAGGTTGTGATAGCCCAGAACCGAATCGTTGTAGAACTGGCGTGCGTAGGCGATCTTGCCCTCGGTGCCGGCCAGCTCTTCCTGAAGCTGCGTGAAGTTCTCGGTGGCGCGAAGCTGTGGGTAGGCCTCCGCCACCGCGAACAGCCGCCGCAGCGCGCCCGTGATCAGGTTCTCCGCCTGTGCCTGATCCTGGACCGTGCGCGCGTCTATGCCGGCCTGGCGCGCCTTGGTGACCTCCTCGAAGGTCTGCCGCTCGTGCGCCGCGTACCCCTTGACCGTCTCCACGAGGTTCGGGATTAGGTCGTAGCGCCGGCGCAGCTGCACATCCACCTGCGACCAGGCGTTTTCGATGCGGTTGCGCAGCACGATCATACGGTTGTAGGTTGCTATCGCCCACACGACGATGAGGGCGACAACTCCCAGCACTACCCAGCCCGCTGTTCCCACGATAGCCCTCCTTCGCGATCTCCCTTCAGGATACCATATCACTCCCGGCTATTTTTGCCACACCCACCCGCCTCCTTCCACTTCGCTGCGCCACACCGCAGCTCAGTCCGCCTCGCGCGGGCTGCAGGTCACACTGCGCATCCGCGCGTACTCCACATACCCAAGGGATTTTGCCATCCCTATAGATGCGGCATTCTCCGCGTCCGTCGAGTGAACGCAAACGCGGCCGCGAGCCTGCATCGCCCGCGTCCAGTGCGCCAGCAGCGCATTCCCGTAGCCCTGACCCCGGTGCGCCTGCGACACCTCAATTCCATCTGCGGCCATGAGGTCCACCATCTCAGCAACCGGGGGCTCGTGAGTGATCACCTCGGCAACAGTCTCCTCCCCGAGAAACACGCCGAATGCCTCACCTCGCCGTGCCGACGGGTGCTCGGCCGCGCGCATGTAGATCCGCTCGCCGACCCATGTGTCCG
>DAOVEW010000034.1 GCA_030668755.1 Bacillota bacterium
TGTGCCCTTTGACAGCGACGTGTGGCGAGTCGAGTGGGCAGGGAAGGAGATTCTCCACTGTCTGTTGAGGGTGCTTGCTCACCGGTATGGGTTGCCCAATGGCTCCGCAGGACGAACGCCCATCGCCTGGAACTCGATTCCGTCGCGCAAGGAGCGCGACGAGAAGCTCAGGCAGATCGAGGGCACTCTTGCCCCATACCTGATGCAGAGCTTCGTGGGCTATCTTGAGGGCGCAGAAGGGGGGCCTGTCGGAGACGAGTGGCGTCAGCTTGCGGAGCTCGTTCGCAGCGGTGTACCCTAAGCCGTCGGGCCATGGCGGAACAGAGAGGTCGCAGATGGCCGCGGTTTGCTCTGCACAGGGCTTCGGCGTAGCGTCGGATGACGAGTGGGGGCTTAGCTCAGTTGGGAGAGCGCCTGCTTTGCACGCAGGAGGTCAGGGGTTCGAGTCCCCTAGCCTCCACCATTCTTGCCTGACCATGGCAGTCACCGTCTACGTAATCAGGAGCGCAAGCAACGCCCGGCGCTACGTTGGGATCACCAATGACCTGCCGCGACGACTTCGCGAGCACCGGTCGAAATCCACGAAGGCTGGTCAGTTCGTTGGTCGCTTCGAGCTCATCTACCGCGAGAGCTTTCCCGACCACAGTTCTGCGCGCAGCCGAGAGCGATTCCTGAAGAGCGGCCGGGGCCGCCAGTGGCTTGACCGCCTGGAGAATCCGCCGCGGCCCGCCCGAGGCGGGTGAAGCTGCGCCCACACAGGGGCTTGTGCGCCTCCGGCGCATTCGAGTCCCCTAGCCTCCACTTCCTCTTGATCCGGATCCGCGCGGAGGCAGCAGACGAGCGGTCAGAAGTGTTCCCCCTCACTTGTCCTGTGACCATACCTGGCCACGGCCCGCGCAGACTGTGGCACATGTGCGGGATGGAACAAGCCGGAGTGGGTATAATCGCGGCGAGAACTGAATACGGAGCCAAGTCCGGCCCTGGGAATCGTGCTGAGTGGGCGTTACATTCTCAATGTTGAGCACCGGGGCCGGACTTGGCTTCTCTTGAGGCCCTCGGTGCAGGCCTCGTCTTGTCCTCTTGGGGGCAATGCCTTAACCCTCGTACTGCTTCGTTGCATAAACCCAGGGATCTCCATGTCGTCACAAGCAGCCCGATCGCCCGTCTCGACGCGCCTCTGCGTGTGTGGTCGTGGTCGTACAAAGCCCCGGCGGTTGTTCCCGTGCCCGGCAGGAAGACCTCCCTCCTCTGACAAGAGAGTGCAGGTCCTTCGGGACCTAAACCACACCGAGAAGACTCCGGGCCGAATGAAGCTCGACCGTCGCGAGTTCCTGCGACTTGCCGGACTGGGCGCGCTCACCAGCTCTCTGGCGAGGCTCGGCTTCGGGGCGCCGGACGGAGGCAAAGGAGAGTGCAAGATGGCACATGAGCTTCCCCCCCTGCCGTATGCCTACGACGCGCTCGAGCCCCACTATGACGAGGCGACCCTGCGGCTCCACCACGACAAGCACCATCAGGCATACGTCAATGGTCTGAACGCCGCGGAGGAGCAGGTGCAGAAGATGCTCTCCGCGGGCGACTTCGCCGGAGCGAAGGCGGCGTGCAAGGCGCTGGCCTTCCACGGTTCCGGTCACATCCTCCACTCGATCTTCTGGACCAACATGAAGCCGGGCGGAGGAGGAGAACCCACAGGCGAGCTGGCCAAAGCTATCGCCAAGCAGTTCGGCAACTTCGCCGCATTCAGGAAGCTTTTCCTCGCAACGACAAACGCGGTGGAGGGCTCAGGCTGGGGCATTCTCGCGGTCTGCCCGACCACCCACACGCTGGCAGTGCTCCAGGCCGAGAAGCACGAGAACCTGACTATATGGGGGGACGAGCCACTCCTTGCCCTCGACGTCTGGGAGCACGCCTACTACCTGAAGTACCAGAACAAGCGGCCCGAGTGGACGCAGGCGTTCATGGACCACCTCGTCAACTGGGATGATGTCGCGCAGCGCTACGCTGCGGCCAAGAAGTAGTCACGCGAGGAGCTTGGCCAGGCGAGAGGAGGGCGCCGGGAGGCGCCCTCCTCTTTCGGCCATCTGCGGAGTGCGATCAGGGGGCCGCTGCCCGGAGCACGCGGGTTAGGAGATCCGCGAGCTCCGCGCGCGCGGCGAACAGCGCGTCGGGGTCTTGACACCAGTCAGTGAAGCTTCGCACTACGGACTGGCGATCGAGCCATTCTCTGGCCTCGGCCGCCAGTTCTGCATCGGACCCGGTGGCATCGAGAATTTGGATGCCCCTTTCCAGCAGCCACATGTACTCGTAGTCCTCGAGGCCGTCGCGGAGAGCCTCGAGCCGGATGGAGGAGAGGGCGGTGCCGTCGGGCCCGGGGTAGATGAGGTGGCCGTCGCCATTATACTCGTTGTGCCCGCCGCTCCAGTCTTCGACGAAGTTCGCGGCCGCCCAGGGACGATTCGGCCACTTCTCGTCAGGGCTCTTGCCCTCGAGGTTGCTCTCTCCCCACCAGTTCGCGCTCCAGTAGAGGAAGCCCTCTATGTCGTGCCTCCAATAGAGCCAAGGGAGGATGCGACAGTCTATCAGCGGGTAGTCGATGAAGATGTTCGGATAGGGGTGTCGCACATCGCAGGCGACGTACATCCAGAGCGTCCTGTTCTCGCGGTGCCAGCGTTCGATGTTGGCTGTTGCCTCCGCACCACCGCGCGCGATGTTGAGCATATGGAGGCCCCAAATATCGACGTGGCCCTGGCACTTATCGACGAGCGGGCCGGTTACTGGCCCGTCCAGCCGGCCCAGCAGCGAAGGCTGGGCGCGCTGGATCGTCTGCAGTTCCTTCAGCACCTGCTCCGCGTATTCGTCGCGCGGTTCGTCCCAGACCATCACGAAGGCGCGCTCGCGCCAGCCACGCTCGTCGAGGTGTCCTGCAAAGTCGCTCAGATAGGCAACGATGCGGTCCTGCTCCTCCGGCGTAAGGTCCGGCCCCTTGTCCAGGAAGCCAGGCAGACGTGCCGCCTGGAAGGCGGTGAGACCGCGGGCGAAGCAGTACTCCAGCCGCCGGTCGAATGCCTGGTAGTCGAACGGCGGAGTGGCGCGGCCGTCTATGACGGCCTGCACGCCCACGTCGAGGGGATCACCCAGGTCGTCGCTGCTCAGGCGGTGGGCGAAGAGCATATCCCAGTAGCTGCGGAGCGTCGCCTGAGAGACAGGCTCTTGGTTGTAGAAGCGCGCGAGCACGTGCGGGTAGATTGCGATGGCGGAGGGCAGCGGCGGTGTTGTGCCGAGCCTGAAGCCCCATACGGTGAGCTCAACCTGCACTTCCTCTGCAGGAACGCCTTCCGTGCACACGCGGACGGTGCCCGTGTACCGGCCCGGCAAGGCCGATGCGGGCACATGGATTGTGATCCAGAAGGGCTGTCTCTCGTCGGCGGCGACATCCACGGGACCCGGAGGCAGAAGGGGGTCGGGCCACCAGCCGACGCGATCTACCTCGTAGACAGGGCGCTGTGTCTGCACATACCCCACGGGGTTGACGCGGGCCCTCCCGGCGGGGATCACGGCATTTCCATCGTGGCTGCGAAGATCGGAGACCTCGACCGTGACGGCCCGAAGGGGCCGCTCCGCAGCGACGACGACTTGAAACGATTCTCTCTCGTGCCTACACGCGCTGATGCGCGCCGGTCCCCCCAGCAGCGAGCGCTCCTGGGGCTCCGGCTGGCGGAAGACCTTTGTGAGACTGTCAGCGACGAACACCTCCATATTGCATGTCCTTTCCTGTGCGACGCATTGAGCCGCTATCGCAACGCACAGCCCGACGGTGAGAAGTGCAACCGGCCGGTGAGGCATGTGCTTCAATCTACACCGATCCACGGCGGGAAGCTCGCACGCTCATCTGTTGGCGGCGGCGCGAATGCTGGCAGGAGGAAGGGGAAGCTCGCGCACGCGCGCGCCCACTGCATCGAAGACGGCGTTCGCGACGGCCGCCGGGATCGCATAGAGGGCAGGCGTCCCATCGCCGTTCGGCGGAAGATCGCGACTTGCCGGCAACAGTATGTCGATCCTGGGGACATCGCGGAACGTGAGAATGGGGTAGGAGGCGAAGCTGCGCGTGAGGACGCGTCCCTGCTCGTAGCGCACGGCCTCGCGCAGCGTGAAGCCCAGACCCATGACCACGGCGCCTTCGATCTGGTTTCTGAGGTTGTCGGGGTTCACGACGAGCCCACTGTCCTGTGCGACCACGACGCGGCGCACGCAGACCTGCCCGGAGAGGCGCTCCACTTCCACCTCCGCGATCTCGGCGACACAGCTGCCGCCGTCCCGCGCACAGGCAAAGCCGACGCCCAGTCCGGTGGGAGGGCGATGGACCCGCCAGCCGTAGCGCTCAGCCACGGCCTGGATAGCACGGATCATCCTACGGTCGGAGAGGTGACGAAGCCGGAAATCTATGGGGTCCTCGCCCAGTTCACTGGCGATGTGGTCGAGGTGAACCTCGCGGGCAAAGGCGTTGGCGGGACCGCCCGCGCCGCGCCACGGGCCCTGCCGCAGCGCAGCATTACACCGGTACGAGCGCAGTCGCCGGTGCGGAAAGCCGTATGGGGGCCAGGCACCGCGGGCGCCGCAGTTGAAGACGTCGCAGTCCCATGCGATGATTCCCCCGGTCTCGCCGACACCACATCGCACGTCGATGAGGGCGGCCGGCCGGAAGTAGTTCCAGGTCAGCTCCTCTTCGCGGCTCTGCGTCAGCATGACGGGCCGGCCCACTGCGCGCGCAAGCCGGGCGGCTTGCACGGATATCTCCGGCCCATCTTTTCCTCCGAAGGCGCCCCCGACAGCGGTCGTGATGACGCGCACTTGGCTCGCCCGCAAGCCGAGAGCTTCTGCGACCCCTTCTCGGTGGGCAAAGGGACGCTCCGTGCTGGCATACACGACAACAGTAGCCCCCTCTGTAGTTGCCACGGCGCCATGGGGCTCGATCGGGGCATGGGCGATGAAGGCCGCGCGGTAGCTGGCGCTGTAGCCCCGGCGCGCTCCCGCGAGCGCGGCCTCGACGTCGCCCTGCTGCCGCGCGGGCTCGGCAAGCTCGGCGCTCGCCCTCAGGCCCTGGTAGAGTGTGGACATCTCCGGATGCGCCCCCTCCTCCCAGGTGGCCTGGATGTGGCGAGTCGCCTTCTCCGCGAGGTTCGGCCGAGAGGCGACGACCGCGATGAGATCTCCCTCGTGGACGACTGCGATGACTCCCGGCTGGGCCGACGCAGCGCGCGTATCGGCCCGCACGAGGCGCGCGCCGAGACACGGAGGGCGGAGAAGCTTTGCGTAGGCCATGTTGGGCAGCAGCACGTCGCCCACGTATCGTGCCTGCCCGCGAACGATGGCGGGACCATCCAGCCGCGCGATGGACTCACCGATGATCTGATGCTCACTCGGTGGTGTGAGCGGTGTCGGCCGGCCGAGCCTGCGAACGAACCTGCGCCCGCCGATCAGCTCCCCTATGGACACCGCGGTCCCAGGCCGGGGGAGCAGCACCACCTGCCCGCCATCGAGCTTCACCAGCTCCCGCGAGACATCCCACTTCTCGGCGGCCATCGCCGCAAGAAGCTCCCGGGCCTCGGCGGCCGCCGCGCGGACCCGCATTCCCACCGCCGAAAGCGTGGGCTGGTCCGGGTCGGGTGCCAGACGCGGCGCCCTCGCAGTGTCGCCGAGCACGACCTCCACGCAGGAAACCGGCGCGCGAAGCTCCTCGGCCGCCATCTGCGCCAGCGAGGTGCGGAGCCCCTGACCGACCTCGGGGGCGGGAGCGAAGATGGTGACGCGGCCGTCCGGCTGTATTCGGAGCCAAGCGTTCAGGTCTTCGGCCGAGTCCGGGCCCGGCTGCCCCTCGGTGCCGGGCTCGGCCGCCGGCGCCAGCGCGAAGAGGACTATGACCCCGCCCGTGAGTCGTAGGAACTCCCGCCGCGTCATGCCGGCGCGGTTGATGGGGACCTCCCGCTGCTGGCCGACGTCCTCGCTCATCCCGCTCCCTTCTCTACTTGGACATCTTCGCGGCCGCGAGCTGCACGGCCCGTATGATGCGCGGGTACACGCCGCAGCGACAGAGGTGGTCGGCCAGGGCCCGGCGGATCTCCAGCTCTGTGGGGTTTGGCTCCTTTCGCAGAAGCGAGACTGCGCCCATGATCATGCCCGGAGTGCAATACCCGCACTGGAATGCCTGGGCCTCGAGGAAGGCCTCCTGCACCGGGTGGAGGCGGCCCCCCTGCGCCAGGCCCTCAATGGTTGTGACGGTGCGCCCGTGCGCGTGGCCGGCCGGGAAGATACAAGAGCGCACCGCTTCCCCGTCGACGAGAACGGTACAGGCGCCGCACTCGCCCGCGCCGCAGCCGTACTTCGTCCCGGTCAACCGTAGTTCTGTGCGCAGTACGCTCAGCAGACTGCGCGAGCTGTCGACCTCCAGCTGGCATAAGCTGCCGTTCACGCGTATTTGGATTCCCTCGCTCTGGCTCGCCACGCCGCGCTCACTTCCGGCAGTCTCTTCCCGCCTCTGCGCCCGTTCTCCTGCGGGACCGGCTTGCCACAGGAAGACGCGACGCGCTGCGGAACTCAAAGACAACTGGGAACGGAGATATCTCATTGCCGAAAGAGGAGCGAGCCAACCTGGTGGCCCACCTGACGGAGCTGCGCGCCCGTCTGCTGCGGACGCTGCTGTACGCCGCGCTGGGTATGGCGGCCATGTGGTTCGTCTATGCGCCCGTCTACCGCTTTCTGGTCCAACCCATTCGGCAGCCGCTGGAGAGCCTCGGAGGGCAGCTCACGGTGCGAGGGCTGCTCGAGGGCCTGCTGGTCAAGCTGGAGATCGTGCTCGTCGGCGGCCTCATCTTGGCAGCGCCGCTGATCCTCTACGAAGTGTGGGCCTTCGTGGCCCCGGGGCTGACGCGGAGCGAGCGACGGGCGGCGCGCCCGCTGGTCCCCGCGGCCGGTCTCCTTTTCCTGCTCGGTGCAGCGATGGGCTACGCAATCACGAAACCGACGGTCACGGTGCTGCTGCGCTATATTCCGCCTGATACGCGGGCGTGGCTCACGCTGAACGAGACGGTGCTGCTGCTGCTGAAGTTCTACGTGGCCTTCGGACTCGGGTTCCAGCTTCCGATTGTGATCGTCCTGCTGGCCAAGATCGGAATCGTGGACTCCGCGATGCTGAAGCGGCGCTGGCGCGAGGCGGTCGTCGGCATCTTCTTGCTCGCCGCCGTGATCACACCGACCTGGGACCCCATCACCCTCACGGTCGCCGCGGTCCCCATGGTTCTTCTCTACGTGGCCACCATCGGCGCCGTGATGCTCGTAGAGCGACAGGCGCGGAAGGCGCAGGCGCGGGATGACTCGCTGGCGGGCTAGCCCGTCGGCGCGGCCGCTGTGCATCACTCCTCGACGGTGATGTCTCCTCGGAGGGGCGCTTCCACGTGGTTCTCGATGCGATTGCGAACGGCCCTGATGCCGGCCGCGCTCTCTGCTGCGTAGATGCCGATC
>DAOVEW010000117.1 GCA_030668755.1 Bacillota bacterium
TACGCTGAGTCCGATCAACCTGCGGATGTTCCGAATGGTCCTGCATGGGATGAGGCTGCTTCACTTGCTTGGCCCGAGGGTATCTGTCGTTCCTTGGGACCCTCCGTCAGCAGACGCACCGACGGTACTCGAGGTTTTCCCAGGCGCGACGGTTGCTGCACTTGGCGCAGATTCGAAGCTGTACAAGCGTAGTCGCGAGCCTCGCAAGGCACTTGCTGAAAGGGAGAAGATCCTGGCGAACTTGCAGTCCCAGTCGCGTGAACTCATTGGGCGGCCGCTCGAATTGGGTGTGGACGTCAGTGAGTTGTGCCTCAGGAACCATGATGCCCTCGACTCGGTGGTGGCTTGCGCTACGGCGTGTTGGGCAGGCCGTTCGTGCTCTCGTATGAAGCCACATGCAGACTGGGATCCTATCGAGGGCTGTATTCTAGGCCCTGGTGTCAGGACATCGGTCCGGCCTGACTGACCCCAACATGGCTAGCCAGGGCGGCCGGCCTCCGGACGACAAGTTGCTCAGGTGCCGCGGTAGTTAACGGCCTGGGCCTGGAGCCCGAAGAGCTGTTAACTGGACACCCCCTGTTCAACTGAGAATTCGAGAGTTTGAGAGGCTGAAGTCTGGGGTCCGGGTGTAATCCCAGGGGTTCAGTTCGGGGTCCCGGATTCTCAGATCGGAACAGAGAGGCCGGGCGGATTTCGCCGAAGGCTCGAAAATGGCCTACAGACTGGCCGATTCGTGCTTGACGCGAATGACACTCGTGAGGGATGCAGGCGTTAACGGGTGGGTGGCGTGTTTCGGCGGTTTGAGACAGTGGCTCCGCGGGCAGGACTCGAACCTGCAACCTAGTGGTTAACAGCCACCCGCTCTGCCGATTGAGCTACCGCGGAGCGTTCGTCCGAGGTTATGTTACCACAAGAGCGCGAGGGGTCACAACACAGCCGCGTGCTAGGTGAGCTTGTCGAGCCACTTCGTCTCGATTTCCCGCAGCCGGGCCGACTGCTCGCCGGCCATCGTCGGCTCCTTGGGCCGCGCGAGGATCTCTTCGACCTTCCGCGCTGCTCTGTCAACTAGACCGAGTCCCCCGGCGGCGAGCCACCGGTCCCGCCGTTGTGGTGAGGTGAGATCGCCCACTATCTGCTCTTCCCGGAAGTGCTTCAGCGTGTGGTCGTGCCTGATGAAGTCGCCCGTCTTCGCTCCCTCACGGATCACATCCAGCGCAATCGTCTCGGGGGACACCTCGATGCCGCGCTGGGCGCGGAGGAGGGAGGCGGCCATCTCGGCGTCTATCACCGCCTGCTCGGGGCAAAGGCTGAGCTCGGTCTCGATCTGGCCGATGCCCCAGATGATGTTCACGCCGGCGCGGGCGTGGAGCATTGCTGTGAGCGCCTTCTCGAGCACTGACTGCGCGTCGCAGACGGCGTTGTCGCTGCTGATCCAGGAGGCGGATGGGAGGCCGTGGTAGCGGGCGATCTCCGCGCCCGCGGCTGCGATGAGCCCATCCTGCACCCCGCCGCTCGTCGCTGCGGCGGCGCGCATATCCATCATGTGGGCGAAGCCGAGGTTGAACACTGTCGGGCGGCCCGGCTCGAGCACCTGGAGGATGACGGCTCCGGAGAGCGCTTCCGCGTTGGCCTGGGCCAGCAGGCCGGCGAGTGTGATGGGAGCAGTTCCGCCCGCGAGGGGCTCTGAGTTCACCATCATGGGCAGGCCGCGCCCCGAGGTGCGCACGAAAAGCTCCAGTGCGGCGCTCGTCCAGTGAAACGGATTGACTATGGAGTAGCCGAAGCTGACGATGGGACGCTCGGCCAGAGGAGTTCCTTCGGCGAGGACCTCCGCCATTTCGATGATGGCGAGAGGGCCGTCGGGGGAGAAGATGACCGGCCGCAGATGCTTGGTGGAGTTCTCGGCGAGGACGCGGAAGCCGACGAAGTCGCGGACCGGGGGCGGATAGTCCGCCAGGCTGGTGCCGACAACACCGTGGACGTTCTCAAGCGCATCGAGGAGGTGCGTGAACTCCGCAAGGTCAGCGGACGTCATCTCCGCATGCTCCTGGCCGCGCGTGTAGTGCAGAGCATTCCCACCCCAGAAGACGGTGCCGCCGTCGGCTCCGACCTCTGCACACCCGCCGCGCCGATCCGCCAACCGGATGTTGCGGGGTGCGCTCTCAATGCACTGCGCAACAAGTGTGCGAGGGAAGCGAACCGTGACGCCATCCGCGTCACTCTCTGCCCCCGCAGCGCGCAGCCGCTCGAAGACGTCGGTATGGTCAACCTTGACGCCGACTGTCTCCAGCAGTTCGAGGCTGGCGTCATGGATCTCGTCGATCTGCTCGCGTGTCAGTAGGTTCATGGCGAAGGGGCTCCTGCAAGACATCTCTGCGTAGGCAATTCGTGCAGCGGTGACGGATTCCCTCGCGGCGGGCGGAGCGCACGGCGCCTGCCTCGCGCGCATGCGCGGCAGGCATCTGCTCGGAAAGCCGGTGTCGCTGGCGGGCGCAAGAGGCTGCACCGGCCCGGCAGGGGATCGTGCATAGACGGCCTACGGACGAAAAAAGTGAGGTGTGTCCGAACCCGTACACGGTCCCAGCCAAGTCGGAGCGCGACAGCACAGGTCGGGGAAAAGGAGGAAGCCGGGTTTAGCTCCATGGCGTTCAGGGTACCTGGCACTAGAAAGCCATTGCTGGAGTGAGTGGCACGCTCATGGGACGGGTGCTGCTAGCCGCGTTGGTGTTGCTGGTCGTGGCTGCACTGTTGGGCCTGTACGTCTGGCATGTCCGTTCGCCGGAGCAGTGCCCTGCGATGGTCGATGTGGTGGAGGGTCGGGCGGAGATCGCTTCGCGCGGTCGCGGGGGCCCAACTCCTCTCTCCGTAGGACAGCCCGCGGGGCCGGGCGACCTGCTTGTGACGAGCGTAGGCTCTTCAGTCGAGCTGCGGTGGACGGGAGACGCAGCCGGCACTCGCGTCAAGGTCGGGCCCCGCACGCGCTGCCACATCGTCCGTGCAGTTAGAAGGGGGCGCGACGGAGTATCGGAGACCCGCCTGCGAGTAGACATCGGAAGAATCTGGGTGCGGATACGCGGGCAACTGCCTCCGGGCTCGACCTTCGAGGTGGAGACGCCGACCTCCACGCTCGCGGTGAGTGGGACGGTGTTCAGCGTAGCAGTGGACGATTCAGAGGCGACCCGCGTCGAGGTGTTCGAGGGGAGCGTTGCTGTCGTCGGCAAAGACGGCACCAGCGGGACACTCACGGCCAAATCCGTGACGGCGATAACACCCGATCAAGTTGCGCTGGACATCGAGCCATTGACCGCCGCCGACCTGGCGGAGTGGGAGAAGCAGACGTCCATGGTTGGGCCTTTCCTTGCCGTGGAGTCCCCGGTCGATGGCGTGCTGGTTGAAACGGGCTCGTGCATCGTCTCGGGGCGCGTTGAGTCGGGCTCCCAGGTGTTCGTCAACGCCGGTCCGGTTGAGGTCTCCCAAGACGGTAGATTCTCGGTTGCCGTTGCCCTCGAGGCGGGGGGCAATACCCTGGTGGTAACGGCGCGGGACAGCGGTGGTCGCGAGACAATGGTAGTGCGCACTGTGCCTCGCGCGGCCATCGTTGACTAACAGACGACCAGCCACACAGCAAGCGGTCGGTTGCATGGTGTCTGGGTTTCTGGCAGATGCTCCGGGGCGGTGGTCTTCGGCTCCGCTTGGCTCCCTCTCCGCGTGATCGGTGTCCCGCGCGTTTCGCGGGCGCCGCGCGCAGAGCGGGCCGCAATACCGGCCACCTTTATCCACTGCACGGCCGTGGCAATCAGCAGCCTGTTTGCTCGGAGTTGTGAGGCTGCTGGTGGAAGTAGAAAAGGTGTGAGGGAGGCTGCGTGCCATGGACGCTGAGCCTGTCCACAATCCTGTGGCGCCGGAGATGCCGCAAACGGCGACAGGCCGTGTGTGGTCCGTGCTGGTGCTATACGCACTCGTGCCGCTGACGATAGCGGCGCTGATGGCCTACTACCTGGTCATATCGCGGCGGGTCGTGGGGGAGATCGGGTTTCCGTTGGACGACTCGTGGATCCACGTGCGATTTGCCCAGAATCTCGCCCGAGGATACGGGTTCTCGTTCAACCCCGGGCAGCCGGCGAGCACAACCACAGGTGCGCTCTGGACAGTGCTGCTGGCGCTTGGCTATCGTGTGACGGGCGAGTACTTGCTGACGGCGGCCGCGCTGAATTGGGTCATCTGCTGCCTGTGTGCGCTCGCTGTCTCGAGCCTCGCGCGGACATTCGTGCCGCGACCGGGCTTCGGCGCAGCGGCGGCGATCATCTTCGCGGTCACAGCGCCGCTGCCGTGGCTCGCGCTGTCAGGTATGGAGCCTCCGCTCTTCACCCTGGCGACGCTGGCAGGGATATTGCTCCACGTGCGATTCCGCCGGGAGTGGAGCGTCAAGTCGCTTCTCCCGACCGCGGTCTTCGCCATCGCCGTCTACGCGCGGCCGGAGTGCCTGCTGCTTTTCCCGCTGGCCATGCTGGATCGGCTGCTGATGGCGTGCCATGAGGAGTGGGGAAAGAAGGCGGCTCTGTCGTGGCTGAAGGGGCTTGCTCTCCACCTCCCTGTTTACCTCGCGATTGTCGCCCCGCTGTCCCTGTACAACTACAATGTGGTCGGCCGTCCTCTGCCGAGCTCGTACTACATCAAGGCGTGGAACTACGGCATCACATGGGCCCTGGCCACGGGGAACGACAGCCTGCTGATGCGATCCCTGTTTGTGGCGCCCGTCAAAGAGGTGGGCGGTCTGCTCTGGATGTGGGCCGGCAACAACGCGGCTCTCATAATCCCATTCCTGGTCGGGTTCGTCTGGATGCTTCGCGGCATGGGACGGCCGGAAGTCGTTCGGCACCGTTCCTATCTCATTCCCCTTGTGCTGATCGTTCAGCCGGTCGCGTGGGCCGTCTCGACGAACTTCCATCGAGCGCCGTGGTTCCAGGGGCAGCGCTATGTGGCGAATCTCGGGCCGCTTGAGCTCGTATTGGGCCTGGTCGGCGGTCTGTGGCTGGTGGAGCGGGTGCCGGTTGGGAAGCGGCGGCTTCTGATCGGCCTGGGGCTTGCGCTGGCCGTCATCTCAGGGCTCGCCCGACAGCCCTCGCAGGCCAGGCTGTACGCTCAGAACGTGAAGAACATCACTGAGCTGCAGGTCACCACCGCGCGCTGGGTGAAGGGGCACGTGCCTCAGGATGCGTTGCTGGCCGCCAACGACGTCGGCGCACTCGCCGTCATAACGGGCTGTCGAGTGTTCGACATGATGGGACTGGTGAGCCCGGAAACGCTCTCCTGCTTGACCCTGGAGAACGCACTGGCGGGCACCTTCCGCAGCTGCCTGCGCGAGAAATGGCTCGCAGCCAAGCCCGACTACCTCGTCGCCGTAGCGAAGCCTGAG
>DAOVEW010000312.1 GCA_030668755.1 Bacillota bacterium
GATGACGATATCTTCTTTCGAGCTGTCCACATAGGTCTGCTTGAACGCATCGGAGGCGTCGCTCTCAACGGTCGCCGCGAACCGGGTTCCCATCTGAACACCTTGCGCACCCAGTGAGAACATCTTGTAGATGTCGGAACCCGTGAATATCCCTCCCGCCGCAATAACGGGAATGGACTTACCGTGGTCGATTTCCATGCGCGCTGCTTCGGCCACAATAGCGGGGAGGATTGCTTCAAGCGAGTGCCCGGGGTCGCTCAACTCCTCCTTCCGGAAGCCCAGGTGTCCTCCGGCCATTGGTCCTTCCACTACAACTGCGTCAGGCACGGCGGAGTAGTGCTTGGACCATAATCGGAAAATCACCTTCATCGCCCGAAGCGACGAGACTATTACCGCGAAATGCGTTGAAAGCTCATTGAGCCTTCGCGCGACGGTACGCGGTAGCCTGGGCAGTCCTGCTCCAAGAAACAGGACGTCGGCACCGCTTTCCACAGCTGTCTCGATCAGCTGAGCACTATCCGAAACGGCCGCCATTACGTTGACGCCGACTGCACCGCGAGATATCTCCTTGGCACGCTTGACTTCTTCGCCAAGCACCTCACGGTTGGTAGACATGAGATCCTGCTTCAGACCCTTTGTAAGCAATCCGAGCCCAACCGATGCAATAACACCGAGGCCACCGGCTTTCACCACTGCAGATGCCAACCCGCTTCGGGAGACCCCAACCCCCATTCCCCCCTGGATAATCGGGAGCTTCAGCCGAAGCGAACCGATCTTGAGGGACGGGATTATCGATTCGTAGTCTCTTGGCATACGACGCCTGTGCCCACTACTAAGTCCATCCGCCAGCTTGCCCGGAGATGATAGCAGGCCTCCCCAGAATCGTGAAGGGCCCCGAGCGCGTGGACGAATGAATACGTCGACCAGCGCGCCGCGGTCCCTACCAGGTTCTCAGCTCAGTCGAGCCGCTATCAGACGACCCGTCGGATACCCCCCCCTTAGCGGCGGAAGCGTCTCCTCCGAGGACGCCTTGCGGCGCGCTTGGCAGCGTCGGCAGTGTGGCGTTTCCGCAGGCACTCCGCGCACGCGCGAGGGGCCGGGAGGCCGCCGCGCTTGTCTCTCGCCTGTTCGGCCTCCGAGTAGACAAAAGTCCGAGCGCACCATTGGCAGCTGACCTCGATATCGGGCACGGCTTACCAGCGACGTCTGCCGCCACCGCCGAAGCCGCCGCCGCGATCACCCCCGCCCCCGCCGCCGCGCTCGCGCTTCGGGCGCGCCTCACTGACGTTGATGGCTCGACCATCAACCTCGCGGCCGTTCATGGCGGCAATCGCATCGGCCGCCTTCTCTTCTGCCACATCCACGAAGCCGAATCCCTTGTCCCCGATCAACCGAACTGCGCTGGGTTCGTACTCCGCGAACAGATCCCGAAGCGCGCTCTCGGTTACCGAGTAGCTCAGATTCCCGACATACAGGCTCTTGGTGGCCATAGTGGCCTCCTTATTCCGCAGGCTGGCTCTGCGGTGACGATCTCATGCACGCTGCTGAAGCGTCAGCTTCCCAGCCGCGGGCCAGGCCGCAGTGCAACGGAAGCGACGCCCATCGCGACTACATACCTAATACCTATCTGCGACGACCCCGCACCAGCGGACGGCGCGCTCGGCGAAAGCGAGAGAGCCGCCTCGCCGGCGCACGGGATGCTCGAGGCAACTCCGGCTCGGTCAGTCCGGCTACGGTCACGCGGGGGAGTTGTCGGCCGAGAGTGCGCTCGATGCTGGCGAGAGCAGGGCCGTCCTCTCGGCTCGCGAGGGTGAGGGCATCACCCGACGCCCCGGCCCGCGCCGTGCGGCCAATGCGGTTGAGGTAATCGGCCGCCATTGTGGGAACGTCGTAGTTCACCACGTGAGTCACTCCCTCCACGTGAAGGCCGCGAGCAGCGACGTCCGTCGCCACAAGCAATCGCACTGAGCGCCGTCGGAAGCTCTCGAGCGCCTTCTCTCGCTCGCGTTGGCTGCGATCACCGTGGATGCAGGCCGCGTTCATCCTCTCTCGCTGAAGTCGTCTCGCCAGCACGTCGGCCCGACGCCGAGTGCGGACGAAGACCAGTACGCTCTCCATCGCGTCCCGCCCCAGCAGCTCGAGCAGCAAGTCCGTCTTGAGCGCAGACGGCACGAGGTAGACAGACTGCGAGATGGCCGCGGGAGGGACGGACTGAGAGCCGACCTCGACGTGGTCAGGGCTGCGCAGGACCTCCTCATAGGCGAGTTCCAGGAGTGCGATTGGCATGGTGGCGGAGAAGAGCATAGACTGGCGCTCTGCGGGCAGAAGGGCCAAGATGCGACGTAGGTCGGGGGCAAATCCCATGTCCATCATGCGGTCCGCTTCGTCTACCACAAGCACTTCGACAGAGTCGAGGCGGGCGTCGCCGCGGCGGTGGTGGTCGAGCAGGCGACCCGGTGTGGCCGCCACGATCTCGCAACCGGCCCTGAGTGCCTGTCGCTGGGGCCCCATGCTGACCCCGCCGTAGACCGCGACTGTCCGCAAGGCCGTGCCGCGCGTGAGCGCCACGGACTGCTCAGCCGTCTGCGCCGCGATCTCCCGGGTTGGCGAGAGAATCAGCGCGCGGGTGCGGCCATTCGGGCCGCGCCGCAGGCGCTCGATGAGCGGAAGGAGGAAGGCTGCAGTCTTGCCGCTTCCAGTCTCGGCGGTGGCGATCAGGTCACCGCCGGCAAGCGCAAGAGGGAGTACTTCCCGCTGAACGGCCGTCGGGATCTCGAAGCCCATTCGATGAGTGGCCCGAAGAAGCTCGGGGGAGAGACCGAATTGAGTGAAGATTGTCGTTGCCTCGCAGGCTAGAGGAAGTCATATCGCCACAGCGGCGCCCTTCTAGCCGACGAGGTGACTTGCTCTTGATTGTGCCCCGCTGCATACACAGATGCACGAAGCCTGTCCACATGATAGCAGGATCCGTGGACCGCGTCAACTGCTGCAGCGCCACGTGTAGCTGCAGAGCGATCCTGTCCCCATGAAAATGCACAACGAAAATGTCCCCTTTGACAATTCCGGAACAATTCCGGGAACACCATACTAAATTATCCGGTC
>DAOVEW010000040.1 GCA_030668755.1 Bacillota bacterium
TCCTCACGAACTCGGGATCGAGGTCCTCCATGCAGTGGGCCGCCAGCTCATCCACGTCGGATGTCGTGAGGTACCGGGCCGGAATTATCACATCGGTGTTCACGTTGTCGCCGTAGCGATGGGCGCGTCCGCGCAGCTCGCTCATGATAGCTCCTCCGGGCCTCCGACCCGGCCCAGGACAGCCGAGGCCGCGGCCACCGCGGGACCGGCCAGGTAGACCTCGCTCTCCGGATGGCCCATGCGCCCGACGAAGTTGCGGTTCGTGGTCGCCACCGCGCGCTCGCCCTTGGCGAGCACCCCCATGTGCAGGCCCAGGCACGGGCCGCAGGTGGGAGTGCTGAGAGCGCCCTCGGCGTGGAGGAACACCTCCGCCAGGCCTTCTTCGATTGCCTGCAGGTGCACCCGCGGGGTGGCCGGGATGACGATCAGGCGCACATCCGGATGGACTTTGCGGCCCCTGAGAATCTCGGCCGCCATTCGCAGATCCTCGATCCGTCCGTTGGTGCACGAGCCGATCACAGACTGATCGATGCTGACCTCGCGCACCTCGCCCACCGGCCGCGCGTTCTCCGGCAGGTGCGGGAGCGCCACCTGAAGCTCTATCTGCGAGCAGTCGATCTCCAGGGTGCGCGCGTAGGCCGCGTCCGGGTCGCCTGCGACCGCCCGGTCCGGCCGGGATGTGACGGACTTCATAAAGGCCTCGGTGACGGCGTCGGGCGCGATGATCCCGTTCTTGGCCCCCGCCTCGATGGCCATATTGCACATGGTGAGCCGGTCGGCCATGGGCAGCGCCTCGATGGCTTCGCCGCAGAACTCGAGGGCCTGGTAGACCGCTCCCGCGACGCCGATCCGGCCGATGGTGTACAGGATGAGGTCCTTGCCGCCGACCCACTGCTTCCGCTCGCCGCGGTAGACCACCTTGACCGTCTCGGGCGCCCTCAGCCAACACTCTCCGGTGGCCATCGCGCTCGCCAGGTCGGTGCTGCCGACCCCGGTGGCGAAGGCGCCGAGCGCGCCGTACGTGCAGGTGTGGGAGTCCGCGCCGATGATGCACTCGCCGGGAGCCACCAGGCCTTCCTCGGGCAGAAGGGCGTGCTCGATGCCCGCGCGGCCGACGTCGTAGAAGTGCTCGAGGTCGTGCTCGCGAGCGAACTCGCGCATGACGCGGCACTGCTCGGCGGCCTTGATGTCCTTGTTCGGCGTCCCGTGGTCGGCGACGAGGACGACGCGCGCCGGCTCCGCAAGCCCCCCCGCCCCGATCTTCCGGAACTCCTCAATGGCCAGCGGGGCCGTCACATCGTTGCCGAGCATCAGGTCCAGTCGGGCCGACACGAACTGGCCCGGGCGGACCTCGTCCCGCCCCGAGTGAGCGGCGAGTATCTTCTCAGTGATCGTCTGACCCATCTAAGCTACGCCTTTCGCTTCCCCTTCTTGCGCGCTGTCGTCCGCCTCTTGCGCTTCGCGCTCTTACGCACCTGCCTGCGGTGGCCCTCCACGCGGAAGACGACCTTGTTCAGGGCCTGCACGTAGGCCTTCGCCGAGGCCTCGATGATATCCATGCTCGAACCGCGGCCCGTGTGGACGGCCCCCGATTTGTCGCTCACGCGGACGGTCACCTCCCCCAGCGCGTCCGTGCCTCCGGTCACCGAGCTGACCGTATAGTCCACCAAGCTATGGGGTATGTTCACGACCTGGTTCACCGCGCGGTAGACCGCGTCGACGCTGCCGACGCCGCTGGACACGGCCTGCGAAGTCTCGCCGTTGCGGCGCAGGCGAACGGTGGCGGTGGGGATGGTGGTCCCGCCGCTCACCACATGCAGGTAGTCGAGCGCGTAGATCTCCTGGGTCAGCCGCAGCTCGTCCGCGACCAGGGACTCCAGCTCGTCGTCGGTGACCTCTTTGCGCTGGTCGGCGAGCGCCAGGAACCGCTGATAGGTGCTCTCGAGCTCCTCCGGAGACAAGTCGTGGCCAAGCTCGGCCAGGCGATGGCGGACGGCCTTTCGTCCGGACCGGCTCGTGAGCACGATCTCGCTCTTCTCGCGACCAATGGTCTGGGGACGGACGATCTCGAAGGTGGAGCGCCGTTTCCACAGCTTGATGACCCCGTCGACGTGGACGCCGGAAGAGTGTGCGAAGGCGTTGGCGCCGACTATGGCTTTGTTGGGCTGGACCGCTATGCCGGTCACATCGCGGAGGAGTCGGCTGCTCCGGTAGATCTCCTTCAGATTGATGCCTGTCTCGAACCGGCGCTTGAGCTCGCGGCGCGTGTCGAGGATGACGGCGATCTCCTCCAGTGCCGCGTTGCCGGCCCGCTCGCCCAAGCCATTGATGGTGCACTCAACCTGGGTCGCTCCGTTCAGAATTCCTGCGAGCGAGTTCGCCGTGGCGAGGCCGAGGTCGTCGTGACAGTGAACGCTGATGGTCGCCTTGGCGATGTTCGGAACCGTCTCCCGCAGGCGGCGGATGAGGTCGCCGAACTCATCCGGTATCGCGTAGCCCAGGGTGTCGGGGATGTTGATGATGGATGCCCCGGCCTCGATGGTTGCCTCCACGATCTCGCAGAGGAAATCGAACTCCGTGCGCGTGGCGTCCATGGGAGAGAACTCGACCTCGTCTATCTGAGAACGGGCCCGTTCCACCGAGGACACGGCCATGTCGAGCACTTCCTGCTTGCTCTTGCGCAGGATACCCTCTCGATGCTGGGGCGATGTGCTGAGGAAGGCATGAAGCCGCACTCGCCTGCCGGCCTTGAGGGCCTCGGCCGTGCGGTCCACGGCCTCGAGGCGACAGAGAGTCAGGCCGCAAATCGTCGGCCCCTTGACCTCTCTGGCGATCCGCTGGACTGCCTCGAAATCCCCCGGAGAGGAGTAGGGAAAGCCGGCCTCGATGACGTCCACTCGGAGCCGCGCAAGCTGGTGCGCGACCTTGAGCTTCTCCTCGATGCTCATCGCCGCGCCGGGGCACTGCTCCGCATCCCGGAGCGTCGTATCGAAAATGACGATCCTCTTCTTCTTGCTCTTCGACTTCTTCGCGGCAGGCATGGCCCAGCCTCCTACTCGATTGCCCCCGCCCTTATTCCTCCAGCCACGGCATCATCTTGCGCAGCTTGGCCCCGATCTGCTCTATTGGATGGCTCGCATCCACCTCGCGCAGCCGCGTGAAGACGGGGCGCCCCGCTTGGTTCTCCAGAATCCACTCCCGCGCGAACTCGCCGGTCTGGATCTCCTCCAGGGTCTCCTCCATGGCATCGCGCACCTCCGGCCCGATGATGCGGGGGCCGCGGGTCATATCCCCGTACTCGGCGGTATCGCTGACGCGGCGGCGCATGCCGCTGATGCCGCGCGCCTGAATGAGGTCCACGATCAGCTTGAGCTCGTGGAGCACCTCGTAGTAGGCGCACTCGGGCTGGTAGCCGGCCTCCACGAGGGTCTCGAAACCGGCCTTTATCAACTCGGTCACGCCGCCGCACAGGACGGTCTGCTCGCCGAACAGATCGGTCTCCGTCTCCTCCTGGAAGGTGGTTTCCAGCACGCCGGCGCGGGTCGCGCCGAGGGCCTTGGCGTAGGCGAGCGCCACGTCCATCGCCTTTCCGCTGGCGTCCTGATGCACCGCGACGAGGGCCGGGACGCCGCGCCCGCGCTCGTACTCGGTCCTCACCAGGGAGCCGGGGCCCTTCGGGGCCACCATGATGACGTCCACATTGCTCGGGGGCACGATCTGGTTGTAGTGGATGTTGAAGCCGTGCGCGAACATGAGCGCGTTGCCCCGCTTCAGGTTGGGCTCGATGGCCTCTCGGTAGACCGCCGGCTGCACGTGATCCTGGGTCAGCAGGGCCATGACATTGGCCTTGCCCGCCGCCTCCGCCGCCGACATGACGGACATGTCGTCGGCCTTCGCGTTCTTCCAGGCCGGTGTGCCCTCGAGCTCGGCCGTCACTACCTTGACGCCGCTGTCTCGCAGGCACAGGGCGTGGGCCCGGCCCTGAATGCCGTAGCCGATGATCGCCACGGTCTTTCCTCGAAGCACGCTCAGCTTCGCATTCCGATCTCGGTACACCGTTGCCATTGTTGTTGTCCTCCTCGCCGATCTTTCTCGCTGCGGTGCGAGCTATGATTCCGAACGCAGCGAAGAATCGGGCGGGCCACCCGGCCCGCCGGCCATCCTCCGCCACAGCAATCCGATCAGCAGTCCGGCGACTACGCCGAGTGCTACGAACAGCGCCAGGTTGATGAGGAGGCCGCGGACGCTGTCGAGCCCGTAGAGGCCGATCACGGCATTGTACATGCGCCACAGCCCGAACACCGCGGGCCCGGCCAGGCCGCAAAGCAGGCCCAGCCCAAGGCCCCGTCCCAGGCGGCGCCTCACAGCGCCGAAGATCGTCCCCACAATCAACCCGGCCGCGGGCAGCGCGAGCGCCAGCGCCCTTACCGCGCGCTCTGCTTGCTCAAGCGTGACCAGCTCTTCCATGTCAGCCATCGCGCGTCAGGCCGTTCGCCCGCCGCGAGAGAGAACGATACGGCCGGTGCGCATCATCTCGCGGATGCCGTACTGGTTCAGCAGCCCAATGAGCGCGTCCACCTTGTCGGCGCTGCCCGTCACCTCGATGGTGAAGCTGCGGTCGGACACGTCCACGATGTTCGCGCGGAAGATGCTCACGGTCTGCATTATCTCGCCGCGCGCACCCGCCTCCGCGTTGACCTTGATCAGCGCCAGCTCCCGGTTGATGACGGCCTCATCTTGGTGGTCGAGGACCTTGATCACGTCCATGAGCTTGTAGAGCTGCTTCGAGATCTGCTCCAGCACGGCGTCCGGTCCCTCGACGACGATCGTCATGCGTGAAATGTCCGGGTCCTGCGTTGTGCTGACCGCAAGGCTGTCGATGTTGAAGCCCCGCCGCGCGAAGAGGCTGGCTGTCCTCGCCAGCACGCCGGGGCGGTTGTTCACCAGCACAGAGATGGTGTGTTTCATTGGTGACGCACCTCTCCTCAGTCCACCAGCATCTCGTCAACCGTGCCGCCTGCGGGCACCATTGGCATCACGTTTTCGTCGCGCGCTATGATGAAGTCGATCAGGCACGGGCGGTCCTTCAGCGCCATCGCCTTCTCGATGGCGGGGGCCACCTCCGACTCGTTCGCCACCCGCATACCCACGCCCCCGTACGCCTCCACGAGCTTCACGAAGTCCGGCGTACCGACGTTGATATCCGTGTGCGAGAGCCGATTCTTGAAGAACATCGTCTGCCACTGGCGCACCATGCCGAGGTAGCCATTGTTGAGCACCGCGATCTTCACCGGGATCTTGTTCGCGACCGCGGTGGCCATCTCTTGGATGTTCATCTGGATGCTGCCGTCTCCGGCGATGTCCCAGACCACCTGGTTCGGGCATGCCACCTGAGCGCCGATAGCCGCTGGGAAGCCATACCCCATGGTGCCGAGGCCGCCTGAGCTGAGAAACTGGTGCGAGCGCTTGCAGGGATACCACTGCGCGGCCCACATCTGGTTCTGGCCCACCTCGGTGACGATGATGGCATCGCCCTTGGTCGCCCTGTGTATCTCGCGGACGATGAACTGCGGCTTCAGGCCGTCGCCCTTCCAGCGCATGGGGTACTGCTTCTTCCACTCGTCTATGGTCTTGCGCCACTCGGGATGGCGCTTTCGGGCGACGCGGCCAAGGAGCTCCGCCAGAACGCTCTTGACGTCACCCACGATCGGAAGCGCCGGAACCACGTTCTTGCCGATCTCGGCCGGATCTATATCTATGTGGATGAACTTCGCGTTGCGCGCGAACATGTCGAGCTTGCCGGTAACGCGATCGTCAAACCTCGTGCCCACGGCTAGAATGACGTCCGCTTCGTGCAGCGCGTAGTTGGCGTAGGCGGTCCCGTGCATGCCCGGCATTCCCAGGCAGAGCTCGTGGTCTTCGGGAAAACCGCCCTTGCCCATCAGAGTCATGGTCACGGCCGCGTCGATACGCTCGGCCAGCGCCAGCAGCTCGGCCTGCGCGTCCGAGCTGTTCACACCGCCGCCCCCATAGATGGCGGGACGCCGGGCGGAATCCAGAAGCTCCGCCGCACGCTCGATCATCTTCGGGTGCCCCGTCGTCGTCGGCCGATACCCAGGGAGCTCGACGCTCTCCGGATACTCGAACTCGATCTCGGCCTGCTGCATATCCCGGGGGAAGTCGATCAGAACCGGCCCCGGACGGCCCGAGCGCGCGATGTAGAACGCCTCCTTCACGGTCCCGGGGATATCCTCCGCTTTGGTGATGAGGTAGTTATGCTTCGTGATCGGCAGGGTGATGCCGGTGATGTCGACCTCCTGGAAGGAGTCCTTGCCGATGGCGAAGGTCGGCACCTGGCCGGTCACCGCTACAATCGGCACGGAGTCCATGTAGGCGGTGGCGATGCCGGTCACCAAGTTGGTCGCACCCGGTCCGGACGTCGCCATGCACACTCCCACGCCGCCGCCGGCGCGGGCGTACCCGTCGGCCGCGTGGGCCGCGCCCTGCTCGTGGCGGACCAATATGTGCCGGATATCCGCCACGTCGTAGAGCTCATCGTAGATGGGGAGCATCGCGCCGCCCGGGTAGCCGAAGATGACCTGGACGCCCTCGCGCCTCAGACACTCGATCAAAGCCTGCGCGCCGGTCATCTTCATGGCTGCACCTTCCTTTCTGCGGGGCGCCGGACGGGTCCGAGAGCGCCTCCGCTTGCCTTCCTTTGCTCCTCTTCGCTCACTCATTTCTGACCTTCCGCCTCCACCACTGCGCCCCGCGCGGCCGACGACACCTGCCGCGTGTATCGAGCCAGATAGCCTGTCGTCACCTTTGGCGACAGGGGCTCCCACCTCTGCCGACGCTGCTCCAGCTCGGCCTCGGGAACCTCGAGCTCGATCTTCCGCCTCTGCACGTCTATGAAGATCTTGTCGCCCTCCTGGATGAGTCCGATTGCGCCGCCGGCCGCCGCCTCGGGGGATACGTGGCCGACGGAGAGGCCGATCGTCGCTCCGGAGAACCGGCCGTCCGTGATAAGGGCGACGGAGTTGTTCAGCCCGGCGGCGTAGATCTGGGATGTTGGGTAGAGCATCTCCCGCATCCCCGGTCCGCCGCGCGGACCCTCATACTGGATTACCACAACGTCGCCTGCCTCTATCTTCCCATCCATGATTGCCTGAGTCGCATCCTCTTCCTTGGTGAACACCCTGGCCTTGCCGGTGAACTCCATCATAGCCGGCGGGACTGCGGATGACTTCACGACACCCCCGTCAGGCGCAAGGTTGCCCTTCAGGATGGCAAT
>DAOVEW010000297.1 GCA_030668755.1 Bacillota bacterium
CGGATAAGCCCGGCGCAGGTGATGTCGAGGCTCCGTACTGCGGCGTCGACCACAAGATCCGGTGGACCGTTCGGCTGCCGTGGGAGAAGACGGAAACGCTTCTCAAGGCCAATCTCGGCACTGTCTTGTCTCAGCCGGGCCTTTCGCCTGGACGCTTGGACGGCCTGCGCCTCATCAGGAACACGGCCACCGGGCGCGCGCAGTGGCTGAAGGTCTATACTGACACGGGGACGTATCGAGTTCGCGGAGATGGCGTCCGGTGGGTCTTCGGCACCGGCCGCCCGGGAGCGAAGGGCCTTCGCAGCTCCGCCTTCGAGATGACGGCCGAGCGAGAGCCCGGCAGCCGCCCCGACGCGTTCGTCTTCGATGGTGTGGGCCACGGCCACGGCATCGGCCTCTGTCAGTGGGGGGCGCGGGGGCGGGCCCTCTCGGGGCAGAATGCGTTCGAGATACTGGGAGCGTATTACCCAGGTGCGACGGTGGTGGATCTGGCTCGGGAATGACAGATGGATCTGATCGAGCGCTATGCCCGCAAAGACGTGCGGATCGTCGTCGGGCTGATGTCCGGCACCTCGGCGGACGGGATCGACGCCGCGCTGGTGAGGATATCGGGGACGGGCGACGGCGTCCACGCCTCCCTCGTTCGTTTCCGAAAGGTCGCGTACGAGGCGCGGGTGCGGCGCGCGGTGCTGGCGCTGTTCTCTCCCGAAGCGCCCGTCGTTGACGTTTGCCGGATGAACTTCGTGGTGGGGCGTCTGTTCGCGGAGGCAGCCCTGGGCGTGATGGAAGCGTGCGGCGTGCCTGCCGCCGACGTTGACCTAGTGGCCTCTCACGGGCAGACGGTGTGTCACCTGCCGCCGGGCGGCCCCTACGACGACGGCTCGGGCGGCTCGACGCTTCAGATTGGGGAGCCGGCGGTGATCGCGGAGCTGACGGGGGTGACGGTCGCGGCGGACTTCCGGCCGCAGGACGTGGCCGTCGGCGGCCAGGGCGCACCGCTCGTTCCCTATGCCGACTACGCCCTCTTTCGACACCGCGAGAAGACCAGGGCCGTGCAGAATATCGGGGGCATCGCAAACGTCACTCTGCTGCCGGCGGGCGGGGGCATAGACGACGTGGTCGCATTCGACACGGGGCCGGGGAACATGATTATCGACGCGCTGGTGAGCGCGCTGAGCCGCGGCGAGCGGACATACGATAAGGACGGCGAGCTGAGTGGGTTGGGCCGCGTGGACGAGGATTTGCTGAAGTGGCTGATGGAGCACGAGTATCTGGCCCGCCGGCCGCCCAAGTCCACGGGGCGTGAGGAGTTTGGGGAGCGGTTCGTGGGGGAACTGCTGGGTCGCGCGCAGGCGGGGGACGTGTCGGCGGAGGACCTGCTGGCGACCGCGGCCGCCTTCACTGCGGAGTCCATCGCGGCGAGCTACCGCGACTTCCTGCTGCCGGAGCACGAGATAGACGAGGTGATACTTGGGGGAGGGGGAAGTTACAATGCGACGCTGCGCCGGATGCTCAAGGAGCGTCTGCCCGGTTTATCGGTCTTCCTCCACGAAGATTTCGGCATCAGCGGAGACGCGAAAGAGGCGCTGGCGTTCGCCATACTCGGCAACGAGACGATGATGGGCCGGCCGGCGAATGTGCCGGCCGCGACGGGGGCGCGGCGGCCGGTCATCCTGGGCAAGATCGTCCCCGCCTAGCGACGCGCAACTGGACTCGAGATGAGGAGCAACTTATGAGCACACGCACCAAAGGCGCCGTGCTTATCGCAGACGGCCTCGGGGATCGGCCCGTTGCAGAGCTGGACGGCCGGACGCCGCTGGAGGCCGCGGATACACCGTACCTCGACCGGGTGGCGGCAGAGGGCGAGTGCGGGCAGATGGATCCGATAGCGCCGGGGGTGCGCCCGGGCAGCGACACCGCCCACCTCGCGATCCTCGGCTACGACCCATTCAAGGTCTACACGGGGCGGGGCCCGTTCGAGGCGCTCGGCATAGGCATGGATGTCCAGCGAGGAGACATCTGCTTCCGCTGCAACTTCGCCACGATCGAGGGCGAGCTGACCTTGACCTCCGACGGGAAGTTCACGGGTGCGAAGGTCGCGGACCGCCGCGCGCAGCGGATTTCGGAGGGCACCCACGACCTGGCCGAAGCAGTGAACGGCATGACTGTGGAGGATGTGACGTGCTACGTGAAGGAGTCGGTCGAGCACCGCGCCGCGCTGGTCCTGCGGGGGCCGGGGCTGGGCGCGGACGTGTCCGACGTTGACCCCCATGACGCAGATGCGCCTCCGCACGGGGCCGAGGGGAAGGATGAGTCATCCCGGAAGACGGCGCGGATCGCGAACCAGTTCGTGCTGCGCTCGTGGGAGGCGCTCAAGGACCATCCCGTCAACCAGCAGCGCGTCGCGGATGGGAAGCTCCCGGCGAACATCGTCATGCCCCGCGGGGCCGGCATTGCCCCCCACCTCGAGGCCTTTGCCGAGCGATACGGCGTCCCGGGGGCCTGCATCGTCGAGACCGGGCTCATCGCCGGGATCGGCCGCTACCTGGAGATGACCGTGCCGGAGGTGCCCGGGGCAACCGGAGGGATGGACACCGATGAGCTGGCGCTGGCGAGGGCCGTGGTGGAGATGCTGGCCGACCACGACTTCGTTCTCTGCAACCTCAAGGCCCCCGACCTCGGCGGCCACGACAGCGATGTGCGCGGAAAGATGGTCGGCGCGCAGAAGTTCGACAATCTGGTCGCGGCCGTGCTGGATGGTGCGGCCGACGAAGTCCATGTCGCCATAACGGCCGATCACGCCACCCCGATCAGCTTCGGCGACCACAGCGGCGACACCGTGCCGATTGCCATCTGCGGTCCGAATGTCCGGCCCGACTCAGTGCGGAGCTTCGGGGAGAGGGCGGTGGTGGCCGGCGGGCTCGCCCGCATTCGCGGCTCGGATATCATGCCGATTCTCACGAACCTGATGGGCGTGCAGGAAAAATTCGGCGCGTAGCGCCCCCGTCGCCCTGAGCAGAGCGAAGGGCCTCGGGATCGCTAACGGATCTCCGTTCCGGTAGGGTTCCGCCGAAGGTGTGCCGCGAGCCATGCTCTCTTGCCTCCAATGCCATGATTGTCGTACAATGCTGCATAGGCGTTTCCACGAGGGCAGTCCTCGGCCGGGGGGAGTGGATGTCTGTCACCGATCAGCAGATTCTGGATCTG
>DAOVEW010000092.1 GCA_030668755.1 Bacillota bacterium
GATATTCTCCTCGAACAGAAGATCGGTCGTAGCGCCATCGATGTAGACGCCGCAGCCACCATTGTCCTCGATTGTGCAGCGGCGGAACATGTTGCGGCTGCCCGCGTTGGTGCCCTTCTCGCGGCGGAAGTAGATGCCATGCGACTTGTTGCCCCGGATCACGTTATCGGCGAATAGGTTGTCCGTGTCTTTGTGTCCGATGGAGATGCCGTTGTCACTGTTGTTCAGGATCTCATTGTGCTCGAATCTGCCCTCCTGGACACGCCAGCACAGGAACAGCCCGTCGCCGTCGTTGTCGTGTGACCGGCAGCCGCGAATGAGGGGACGCACCGAGCCTGTCCCGGGGTGCAGGCCGAGGCCGCTCGCGCGGAAGACCTCGCAGTTCTCCACGACGATGTCCTGGGTCGTCTGGAAGCTGATGGCATCACCATGGAAGTCCCCCACCACGCAGTCCGCAATGCGACAGCGACGCGCGCGGTGGAGGTAGATGCCTCCCCCGACACATCCGTTGATCGGCCAGTTGGTCTTCCGGTTTCCGTCCACGCACAGGTTGGCAATCGTCACGGAGTCCACGTCTATGCCCGCCACAAGCGGGAACGCGTTCACCAGAGCGCCCCCGTGGTCGCCATCGTAGTCGGCCAGGAACTCGGTGTCCACGTAGACCACTTCGCCCTGGACGACCGTTATGGTCGCCACCGTATCGTGCCATCCGCCGGCGCGGTCGTCGGCAGCAACGACGCCCATGCCGGGCCTGAAGCCCCTTGGGTCTTTCACGGTGATCTTCTTCTGGCCGTAGTCAGCATCGACGGCGAATTCGCTGCGCGCACCGTCGCACTTGCGGAGGACCGTCTCCGGGCCCGCTCCCGTCAGCCGCACATTTCGGTGCAGCCGGACAGTGTTGTAGAGCGTGTACGTGCCGGGCGCGAGCTCGACGGTTCCCCCGCCGTAGTTGCCGACCACGTCGAGCGCTTGCTGGATGGCGACGTTGGTGTCGCCGACGATGTCGCCTTCGCTGAGGCCCACTCTCACGATCATGGACTACCTCCTAAGCACCCATCCCACCGCATATGCCACACGGAAGGAAGCTCCGCTTGGGCACGGAAATAAGTTCGGTCCGCGCTTGATGATACCTGCCTGCCGGCGACAGCGGCCGCCGACATCAACGAGGTGAATGATGGGGTACAGCGATACAGCGACGACAGCTCCGGCCAGCGGCGCGGCGGCGCGGCGCGGCTGGGCGGTGGTCGTGTACTTGCTCTTCTTATTGTCAGGCATGACCAGTCTCATCTACGAGGTGATCTGGGTTCGGGAGTTCGGACTGGTCTTCGGCATCACCACATATGCTGTGAGCACTGTGCTGGCGGCCTTCTTCGCGGGCCTGACCATCGGCAGCTACGTTGCCGGTCGAATCATCGATCGGACACGTGCCCATCCACTTCTCGTCTACGGCATCCTGGAGGGCGCGATCGGGGTCTACGCGCTGCTGCTGCCGATCCTCCTCCGCCTGGTCGAGGCCACCTACCCGGCGGTGTATAGCCAGATAAGCGAGAGCTTCAGCCTGTTCACGCTCTTTCGATTCGTCGTGTCTTTCGTATTGTTGGCGATCCCCACCACACTAATGGGCGCGACGCTTCCTGTACTGAGCAAACTAATGGTGGATCGCGAAGAGGTGCTTGGACTCAACGTCGGCCGGCTATACGCCGTCAACACGTTCGGAGCGGTCGCCGGCACCTTCTGCGCGGGGTTCTTGCTGCTTCCGGTGCTGGGGATTTCCAGCACGACTCTCGCCGCAGCGATGGGGAACTTCTTCCTCGCTGCAGTGGCCGTCCTCTTGAGCGCGTCGCTGAGCCTCGCCCCGAGCCGGCGCCCGGATCGGCCGCTTGAGCCCGCGATGCCCCCGGCGCCACTCCGCCGGTCGGAGCGCATGATCCTAGCGCTGGCATTCTCCTCGGGGCTGGCGATCCTCGCACTGGAAGTCGTGTGGACGCGCAGCCTCGTATTGGTGCTCGGCGCCTCGACGTATGCCTTCTCGACGATGCTCACCGCCGTACTTGTTGGCATTGCCGTGGGCAGCGCGGTCTTCGCGCCGTTGGCCGACCGGGTGGGCAACCGGGGCGCGGTCGCTGCGGCTCTGCTCTTCCTCGCCGGCTTCTGCGCGGCGCTGGGGCCCGCGATAATCAACCGACTCCCGTTCGCGTTCCTACAGCTCTTCGACTGGACCTCCGGCGTCTGGAGCCTGGTCGTGCTTACCCAGTTCGTGGTGAGCTTCCTGCTGGTGTTCATTCCGACGTTCCTGTCGGGGGCGAGCTTCCCGATTTTGGTGCGCATGTACTCGCAGGGCATTGATCGCGTGGGGCGGACGGTCGCCGACGTCTATGCGGTCAATACGCTGGGCGGTATCCTCGGCTCGCTGGTGGGCGGGTTCGTGCTGGTGAAGTACTTCGGCCTCCAGCCCTCGCTAACGATAGCCGCTCTGTTCCTGATGCTTGTAGGCGGCACCCTCGCGGTGAGCCTGGCAAAGCCGTGGCCTCGGAGTCTGCGCGCGGGGACTGCAGCCGCGGCGGCAGCGCTGGTTCTGTTGCTCGCCTTCGTGCACCCCCGCTTCTCCACGAAGCTTCTCTTCGCTGGGTGGGGGCCGTTTGCCGGCGGGTACTACGTGAGCTGGATGGGCGGCTCGACGGTAGACGTGACGGACCGTCATATGCAGCGGCTGCTGTACCACAAGGAAGGGGTCACGGCTTCTGTCGATGTGCTCCAGACAGGCTGGGGCGACAAGATCATCTCGATCAACGCGAAGCCGGTGGCGACGACCTACTTGTACGATATGCGGCTTCTGCGCATGGCCGGCCATCTCCCCGTCCTGCTTCATCCAGATCCAATCGAAGCCGTCGTGATAGGCATGGGTGCGGGTGTGTCAGGCGGCTGCATTGCCATCTACCCGACGGTCGAGCACCTGACGATAGTCGAGATCTCGCCGGAGGTCCCTGGAGGCGCCGAGAAGTTCGCGGAATGGAACTACGACGTGCTGAACAACCCCAAGGTGGACGTGGTCTTCAACGACGGCGCGAACTACATGAAGGCGACGCGAAAGCAGTTCGACGTCATCAGCTCCGACCCGTTCCATCCCTTTGTCTCGGGAGCAGCCACCCTGTACTCGCGCGAGCACTGGGAGGCATGCAAGGAGCACCTTCGCGAGGGCGGGATTATCGCCCAGTATCTGCCCCTCTATCACCTGTCGGCGCGGGATTTCGCGATGATCGTCGGGACATTCGTGGATGCCTTCCCGAATGCCTCCATGTGGTTCTGTGGGGTTGACACAGTGCTGATCGGGTCGAAGGGGCCGCTCCGCGTCGATCTCGACCGAATGGGTGACCACATGTCGGATCCGACCGTGGCCTCGGCCCTGCTCGACATGGGCGTCCATGCCCCTGGGGATGTTCTGGGCTGGTACGTGGCCGGACCCGAAGAACTGCGGGAGATGGCAATCGCCGCGCCCCGCAACCATACGGACTTCCCGATACTGGAGTTCAGCGCTCCGAAGGCGATCACTCTGACGGGAGTCGCTTCGACTATGCCGGCCGTGTTGACGGCGTTCGAGCGAGTCTCGCCCTACGAGATTAGACAGCGGTTGAATGAGATGTGCGTGCAGCGCCTGAATGCACAGACGCTCTACGATGCCGCGAACACGCGCCAGGCGGGTCGGTGGCTAATGCGGGGGCAGCTCCTCTACTCGTACGACTTCCCGGGGCAATACTTGGACGCCGTCAACCAGGCGCTTGCATTGAGGCCGCATGACAGATTCGTCCGCCGGACGGTGGCAGACGCACAGTATATGGTGGGCGAACAGCAGATGGCCGACGGGTACCCCGGCGAGGCATATGAGTACTATTGGGATTCGTACGAGAACGATCCGACGAGCGCGATGGCTTTGGCCGCTGCCGTGGATGCGGCACTCAGCTTCGGCGATGTAGCCCTCTCGGAACAGACACTGGAGCAGACGGCCGCGGAGCACGAGAGCGCCTTCGAGATCCTGGTGTACAAGGGCATAGTCGCTATGAGGCGTTCGAAGTACGAGGAGGCGCGCCGCGCCTTCGAAGAGGCGGCTGCGCTCGGCCAGGAGTCACCGACCATGCACGTGGGCATGGGGCTTCTCGAGCTGCACAAAGGGAATCAGGAAGCCAGTCGCGAGAGGTTCGGGCAAGCGCTCGAGATATCCACCTACCCGCTTGATACCCTCTATGACATCGTCGATTCCTGTACCTCTGCGGGCCTCACGTTCGAGGCCCGGCCATATGCGCAGCAGCTCGCTTCTCTTGCGACGGCCGCGATCGCTGCGGACCCAGGCGACCCCTCTCTCTACGAGTACCGCTCGCTCGCTTTCTCCACGATGGGCGAGCAGTCACTTGCATCTCGGGACCAGACGACCAGTCGGAGCCTCAAGGGTTGGTGGCAAGAGGCCCCGACAACCGGCTCCGACGCCCTCTCCGGCCTCTAGGGTAGAGAGTGCTATCGGACTCCCCTGAGATGCGTCGTTCCACCGCATCCCCCTGGCAGGGCGTCGCCGCGCTGGCCCTGAACCACGGCGCCAACGATATGTACATGGCATTCCTGCCCGCGCTGCTGCCGCTTATCGCGGCGCGACTCGACCTGAGCTACCGCAGTGCCGGGCTTCTCGTGTCCATTGTCACCCTGACTTCGCAGCTATCCCAGCCTCTGTTTGGCTTCCTCGGCGACCGCTTCGGACGCCGCACGCTGGCCATCGCCGCTCCCGTGGCAACAACTCTGTCGATGTCGTGGCTGGGGCTTCTAAACAGCTACGAGCTCCTTCTGGTCGTCCTGATCCTTGGTGGCGTGGGCACAGCGGCCTTCCACCCCCAGGGCGCGGCGTTGACGAGCGCAGTGGCGCGCCGCAACACGGGAATGGCTATGGCCGTCTTCACCGCAGGCGGCAACCTGGGATACGGAGCTGGCTCGGTGCTGATCACTGTGTTGGTGTCGCAGCTCGGACTCGGCCGGACATGGATTACGATGCCGATCGGCCTCGCCGCGGCCGCAGTCCTTATTGCCGCAGTGCCGAGGTCGGCGGAAAGCAGACGAGAAGCTTCATCTCACCCAGCGGGGCCGACGCCGGGCCACTGGCTTGTGCCGCTCATCATCCTCTACCTCGTGGTCATGCTCCGGGGCGCGACAGTGACCACCTTCACCACATTCGTGCCCATTCTGATCGAGCGCCGCGGGCTCACCCTGGTTCTCGGAGGCTGGGCGCTGTTCGGTTTCAGCTTAGCGGGAGCTGTTGGCGGAGTCGTGGGCGGCCGGCTCTCTGAGCGAATTGGACGCAAGGCGCTCACGGTTGTCGGACTCGGGCTCGCAGCGCCACTGCTCTACCTGTTCCTGAGAACCGACGGCTTCGCCGCGGCTGCGCTGCTGCTGCTGACCGGCATATGCGTGTTCTCCGCGCTGCCGACGAACATCCTGATGGCACAGGAGCTGCTGCCCCGGCACGCAAGCATGGTGTCCGGAGTCGTCATGGGCTTTGCGTGGGGCGTCGGGGGCCTAGCGACGACCGGCCTGGGGGCGCTGGCCGATATCTCGGCACAGTCGCTCGGAGGGCTGGGCGGGCTCGAACACGCGATGGACCTGATCGCGCTCATGCCGCTCGCGGCCGCCTTCCTGGCACTCGCGCTGCCCGAAACCCGGCACGCTGGCAGCCAAAGGCTCTCGCCCCCATCGCGGCCGGGCTAGAGAACTACATCAGTTTGGAGCAGCCGCTCCGCCCGGCGCAGGCCGGGCTCGAGCTCGACCGCCCGCTCGAGGGCGACTCTCGCCTCTTCCTCTCGGCCCATCGCCTTCAGTACCAGCCCAAGGGAGTACTGCGCGGTGCCTTCATCCGGCGC
>DAOVEW010000409.1 GCA_030668755.1 Bacillota bacterium
GGGTCCTCCGTACCGGCGATCAGGACCGGCGTGTCGGGCAGCTCTTCCTTCGGGTCGGGCCGGCGCAGCAGTACTCCTCCCCAACCTCCGTTGCCCGTGGCCTCCGAGAGTCGAGATGCCGCCTGCGGCACCAACTCGAGAAGCTTCCTGGAGTACGAATTGCGCCGCCCCAGGCTGATGCGAAGCGCGCACCCGTTGCCGTCGGCCTCTGGATCGTTTTCGTCGAGCACATGCGAGCAGGTGATTCCCCGGCTGAGCAAGGCCTTCATGAGCGCCCGTATGGCGCTCCGTTCCTTGAGATCGGCCGACGTCACGATCGTACAGGGCCCGAGTGGCAGTGACCTTACCTTCTCTCTCCCGGATATGGCCGAGAGCGAGGCCGCAGGACCGACCTCGATCCAGTTCTGCGCTGAGCCCAGCCCGCATCGCGACAGGTTCTGATCTTCGAGTGTGCGGAAGTCGAGCCGTCCCAGGCTCGGACGCCTCACCACTGCCGCGAATCGGTCTTCAAATGTGGGCACCCCGCCCTGGACGGCCAGCGGGAAGCTGAGGGCGAAGAGCTCGTGCTGACCGCGGTATTCGAGAATGCTCGTGCGCAAGTCAATCCTCGGCAGACCGGGCCAGAGCGTAATCTCCTGCAGGAGACCGCAGCGCCCCGGCATCTCGGCGCTCACGCGAAGCCGGTTGAAGACCGGCCCGTGCAACACCTCAACCGAGGCATCCTGCTGGCCGGAGCGAACCATCTCGCCGGTTGTGAACAGCTCCCACGGCGCCATCTCCCGGTCCGCGCGTTCGCCGAGAGCCACCACTTCGTTGGCCGGGCCCACATCGGCGTTGACGATCTCCTTGTCGCTCCGCTTGTCGCGAATGCTCGTGATCCCGCCGCCGGCCCATGCCTCGGCTCGTACGGCGAAGAACTCATTCTCGATGGTGGCATCGCTCGCTTCACTGAAGGTGGGGCTCTCCGGCATTTCCTGAGCCGGAGCAAGGTAGTACGTGCGATAGCCGATCGCCGGGACATCCGCAGCGACGAACGCGATCTCCGCCCACGACTCATCCCCCTCACCGGAGCGATCGACGACCTGGCACGGCACCTCTCGGCCGTTCTCCGCGGTGAGCCTGAAGCCCCTGGCAAGCGGCCCGTCGAGGCTAACCCGCGCTCTACATACATCGGTCCGCGTCCAGTTGAGGGAGTTGAACACCACGAGCGCGGCCCCGTCCCGCGGCGCCCGCCTGCCGCCCGCCGTGTTCGCAGATGCTGCGATGTACGCCAGCGCCTTGTCCTCGACCGCCGCGGCGAGCTCGAGCGCTTCTCGGTAGCCGCTGAGCAAATCCAAGAACGGGATGTCGGAGCTCGTCCCTGTGATCGCGTCGTGGTGCTGCCCGAACAGGAGCTGCCTCCACGCTTTGTCCAATGCCAGGTCCGGGTAACTGGCGCCGAGCAGGCCCGCCAGTGTAGCCCACTTCTCTGCGTTCAAAACCCGGTTCTCCGCCAGCCGGTTGGCGATCTTCAACTCCGCTCGCGTGACTGCCGTGCCCATGTGATACCACGATAGATCTCGACCGGTCGCAGGGATAACCGCGCTTCGCAGGTGGGCCTCCGGGCTCACTGCAGCGAGGTACTTCTCCGGGGTCCCGATCTCGATGACGGGGTCGCGGCCGCGGATCCGCTCGGAGCGGCCGGCCAGCCACGGCGCTGGCGGCGCCATGTCGCCGCCAAGCAGTCGGAGATCGTGGTTCAGACCCAGCACCGCCTGGTGCTCGAGACCGTCGGCAACCGTGTCGAGAAACTGCTCATAGCTCTTGGGGTAGTACCAGTACGGCTCTCGCTTCTGGAGAAGCGTACTCCCGTCGGGTGCCAGCGCGTAGCATAGAGGGGGCGCCCCCGCGATGCTCTTCGACCATACGATGGCCTCGAATCCCGCCTTCGCCGCGAGCTGCGGCAGTTGGATGCAGTGCCCGAAGACGTCGAGCGGTAGGTACACCTTTGGCTTGGCGCCGAGCAGCTCCTCATGGTAGAGGCGGCCGTAGATCAGGTTGCGGACGATGGCTTCCCCCTGGAGGCTCATCTCGTTGGGTTGGCTGTAGGAGCCGCCCGCGCCGATGCGTCCGGCCGCAGCCAGCTCCCGGACGAAGGCGCGGTGATCGCTGTGCGCGGCCATGAACGGCTGGAGACAGTCGAGTTCGGAGAGCAGGAAGTGGTAGCTCTCGTCCTGTCTACACGCCTCCAAGTACTGCTCGACCAATTCGAAAGCGCGCCGCGTGTAGGTGCGCTGATCCTCGATCCACACCGGGTCGAAGTGGAAGTGCGGAACCAGGTAGATTCTTGCAGGTTGCCGTGCCATATCCACAATACCCTACGATTCGGAGTGACTTCTGCCTCTGCTCCCAGGACGGAGCGGCCCTTCACGTTAAAGGAAGCGGATGCGCTCCCGGTACCGAGCCAGTATCGCTTCGTTATGCTCCTTGCCGCCAGGTATGTTCGCGCTGATGTAGACCGGCGGCTC
>DAOVEW010000349.1 GCA_030668755.1 Bacillota bacterium
AAACCAGCCTGAACGCGCGATCAAAGACATCCTGCGCGCCCGGGACCTGTCGCTGGATCTTGCGGCCGAGCAGGAAGGGAACATGAACGTAGAGCCCATCGCCGCACCTGGCAGAAACGAGCACTGGGCGGTCGCCCCCCGTGCTGAGTTCTACGCGCGTCGTCTCGGCCAATGCCAGCTCCTGGAGGTAGTCGGGCAGGTCCATCTCTGCCTCCCCCAGTGGGATCGAGTCGACCGCATCGGAGAGCAGCCGACGCTCCCCCACTCCGAAGGCGTCCCTCATCCCTCCGCCAGGCACTTGAGGATGAAGGTTGCCGTCTTCATCCAGCAACCCGAAGCGACCCTCCGTCAGAAGTGCTCCACCTCTTCTGACGAAGGATATCAGCGCTTCCGCGGTGTCCTGCGACACAGTGACATTGCACGGCACGGCAAGCACCCTGGTACGCGCGGGGACGCCACTCGCGATATCCTGCGGCGTCAGATAGCTCGGGCTCACCGCGTTCTCCCAGAACCCCCGGAAGAAACCGCGGTGCGCGTCGGTGTAGAAGTCCGCGTCCCAATCTTGGATCGCCTGGTAAAGGTCCTGGGCATTGTGATCGTGCAAGATTGCACATCCCGAGTCATCCGGCCGCACCCCAGCAAGCTCATCGCTATGGCGCGCGACGAAGCTCGCCACCGCCGAAGCCTGCTCTGCGAACTCGTTCGGATTCCCTTCATAATCGGTCAGGCCTCTTCCGCCCGCCTGCACGCCACGGATGAAGGGCCGGTACTTCCAGTAAATCACTCCCTTCAAGCCGTGAAAGAACGCCTGATGCCCCCACAGCCGGATGTGATCAGACATAGAGGAGTGCTCTTCCGGGAACATGCTCCGGTTTGGCGTCATCAGCTCCGAGATGATCACCTGCTTCCCCTGCCCTGCAGAGAGCTGCTGCCTCCACATGTGCGGCCACGAGAAGCAGTCCTTCAGCCACCATTCGGGATTGAACATGTTGGCCCAACACGACAGGCCGAATACGTCCACCGCCGCAGCCGTCGCCCAGTCCGTCACGCCGTATGAGCCGTCCCGGTTGTGCATGGTATCACAGCCGAGTATGTCCGCCAGAATGACCGCATGCGGATCCACTTCCCTAATCGCTGCTCCCCATTCCCGCAGTCGCTGTGCGAAGTTCTGCGGGCGGAAGCGGTACCAGTCGCGTGCTGCAACCGCCGACAGCCAAGTAGATAATCGGCAGCGCTGGACATGAGCGGGGATGGCGTCGAAGGCGGTGAAGAAGGTGGCCCACTTGCGATTCAGGGACTGGATATCGCCGTACTGCCGCCTGAGGAACTCCACGAATTCCTCGATCGTCCACTCATCGATCTCCGTATAGTGGACCTCGTTGAAGATGTCGTAGCCCAGAAGTGCCGAATGCCCTTTGAAGTGTTTCGCAACTTCCTTCGTATACAGCTTGATCTGCTCGCGCGCCTCCGGATGATTGATGCCCAGCTCCTCCGCGGCAAAGGGGAGGCACTCCGGCAGTGCCTGGTGGTTCTGGGCCTGGCCCTGAAGCTCCAGGATGACCTTCAGGCCGAGCTCCGCGCATATGTCCATCACCTCGTCCACAGAATCGAAGGCGAGCTCACCGGGAGGACTTCCATCCCACCGACTGACCGGGGGCCACAGCACCACCAGATTGAAGCCCAGCTTCTTGATATTCGCGATATCCCGTCGGCGCGTGGCCTCGTCTTGCTCCGGCAGAATCAGGTAGACCACTCCGTACGGGATCATCCCCAGTGTCAAGTCGGATGCCTTCATAGCGGAAATCCTTTCTGCAGGCGTTTGCCCGATTACCTTAGGATACAACCGTAGCTCGGCTGTGCGCCGTTGGCGGCAGGCAGCGAGCCGCCCTCACCCTCCCGTTCACCTCCACCGATTCCAGCCCCGCCGGAAGCAGCACGCGACTCCAGGCCGAAACCGGAAGCGACACGCCGTTCCCAACGATCTCCCCTTCTCCCTCCAACACGATCATGATCGAGAGCCTGCCGTCCAACGGCAGCGAAAACGAGTTCCGGACCGTCACTTGCCTGACCTCAAACCGGTCGGTCTTCGGGCGCCCCAAGAGCATCTCCTCCCGTCCGCCCTCCGATTCCGCGAGCACGCTCCGGCAAGGCCCGAAGACGGCCTTCACAGAGTCTGCAGGATAGGCCGTATAATCGAACAGGTCCAGGACGCGATCGACGCCCAGTCCCATCGTGCGAGCGGACTCCGGTAGTTCGTATCCCCCGTGCGCATACTCGCAGCGAACGACGTAGTCCGTCGGCTCCTGCACCTCCATGATCAGCAGACCGGCCCCTATCGCGTGCGGCACACCACCTTTTACCAGAAGCACATCGCCGGCGGTCACTGGCACGGGATCGAAACAGGCCATCATGGCCTTCAGATCCTGCGAGGCCATAATCCGTCGCCACTCTCGCGGCTCTGGCGGCCGCTGGAATCCCAGGAACACCCAGGGCTTCTCCACGCGCGAGTCCAGCACCCACCATGCCTCCGTCTTTCCGTTGCTCGCGCCAAGATGCAGCTTCGCCCACTCTTCAGTTGGATGCGCCTGGATGTGGAGCCGGGTGGCAGAGTCGAGGAGCTTAACGAGGAGCTGCGGATCGGTCCCGAACTTCGCTGCGTGCTCCCGGCCAAGCATCTCCTCCGGCGAAGACGCGAGGAGAGAGTCCATTGCGACTTCTGTCCCCGTAGCGCTCACCGCGCGGCCGATCCCCTCATCGGCCGGCCGCTTGCCCGGGTTGACCGCTCGCGTCGCTGACCCTATCCAGTCCTCGGGTAAGTGCGAATCCGCTGGATTCTCCTTTCCCTCGATTCGGTCCAACAGAAGGCC
>DAOVEW010000010.1 GCA_030668755.1 Bacillota bacterium
GGGACAACCTGGAGGCCGCTGGCTTGACAGCGACGCGAGGGCACCGATATACTTCGGTCAGGGGGTGGGGAAGGCGGAAAGCAGATGTTCGAGCGAGTGCGGGCTGACATCCAGGCCGCGATGGACCGGGACCCGGCGGCCCGGAGTCGGCTCGAGGTGCTGCTGTGCTACCCAGGGCTGCACGCAGTCCTGATGCATCGGATGGCTCATTGGCTGTGGGAGCACGGCCTGCGGCTCATGGCGCGGTTTCTCTCACAGGTCAATCGGCTGGTTACAGCCATCGAGATCCATCCTGCGGCGAGGATCGGCCCCGGGTTTTTCGTAGACCACGGCATGGGAGTTGTGATCGGCGAGACCGCTGAGATCGGCGAGAACGTGACCCTCTATCAGGGCGTCACGTTGGGCGGCACGGGCAAGAAGACCGGGAAGCGGCATCCCACCCTGGGCAACAACGTTCTGGTGGGCGTGGGGGCGAGCGTGCTGGGGGCCGTCGAGATCGGGGATAACTCGCTCATCGGGGCGGGGTCGGTGGTGTTGAAGGAGGTTCCTCGGAACTCGACGGCGGTCGGGGTGCCGGCGCGCGTCGTCAAGGAGCAGGGCCGCCGGGTGCCCGGCGGTTCCATCTCCGGGGGCACAGAGGCGGATCCGTGCGAGCAGTGCATGCGGCAGATGAACGAGCGCTTCGCAGAGCTGACACGGCGGATAGCCGAGCTGGAAGGCCGGGCTGTGCCGACTGCCGAGGTCGCCTCTGACGACGTGAGCTGACGCAGCGGTTGCGGGGGAGTCTGACGAGGCTGTCATGGCGCTGAGGATCTACAACACCCTGAGCAGGAAGAAAGAGGAGTTCGTGCCCCGAGAGGCGGGGAAGGTGTCTATGTACGTGTGCGGGGTCACGCCGTATGCGCCGGCGCATGTGGGGCACGGGCGGTTTGCGGTTGCGTTCGACGTGGTCCGGCGGTGGCTGGAGTACCGGGGGTACGAGGTCACTTATGTTATGAACGTGACCGATGTTGAGGACAAGATCATAGCCGCCTCCCAGCGCGAGGGGCGGGACTGGCGGGAGGTGGCGGACCAGTACAACAAGGCGTATTTGATGGATCTGGCCGACCTATCGGTGCTGCTGCCAACGGTGATGCCGAAGGCGAGCGAGCACGTAGAGGACATCATTGCTCTGGTGGAAGAGCTGATCGAGAGCGGGCATGCGTACGTGTTGGATGGGGGAGACGTGGCATTTCACGTGCCGAGCTTTCCAGAGTACGGACGGCTGTCTCGGCGTGACTTGGAGCAGCAGATTGTCGGCGCGCGCGTGGAGGCGGATGAGCGCAAGAAGGACGCGCAGGATTTCTTCCTGTGGAAGGCGGCGAAGCCGGGGGAGCCGAGCTGGGATAGCCCCTGGGGCCCGGGCCGTCCGGGCTGGCACATCGAGTGCTCTGCGATGAGCCGGAAGTACCTGGGAGAGGGGTTCGACATCCACGGCGGGGGCGCGGATCTAATCTTCCCGCACCACGAGAACGAGATAGCCCAGTCGGAGGCGGCCTCGGATGGGTGCCTGGCGCGGTATTGGATGCACAACGGGATGACGAACGTCGCGCGGGAGGATTCGGACGAGGAGAAGATGAGCAAGTCCCTCGGGAATGTGATCGGTCTCCGGGATACAATCGGCCGAGTGGGCGGGCCGGCGTTGCGCTACTACTATATCGCGGCGCACTACCGGAGCGACATCCCGTTCGATGACAAGGCGTTGGAGCAGGCGGCGAGCGCGCTGGAGCGTCTGCGCATTGGACGGCAGACCATGGATCGGCTGCTGGAGCGCCGGCCGAAGCCCAATGGGGCAGACCTAGAGGAGATAGAAGAGGCCCGCCTGAGCGCCGGAGAGGATTTCCACGAGGCGATGGACGACGACTTTGGCACCTCCCGGGCGCTGGCGGCGCTGCACGGGATCGTGGGCGCGGTGAACCGGGTTGGGGCTGAAGCGAGCGCCAGCTTTGCACCCTCCGAGGAGGGACGCCATCGGCTTTCCACGGCGCGGGAAACACTCGTCGAGCTTTCCGGGCTGCTGGGGCTGAGTCTGGACGGGCGGCGCGTCGGGCGGGGTTTCGCGACCGACCTAGTGGACCTGCTCGTGGACGTGCGGCGGAAGGCTCGAGATGCCGGGCAGTACGCAATCGCCGACCAAGTGCGGTCTCGGCTCGCCGAATTGGGGATCGTGCTTGAGGACCGGCCGGACGGAACGAGCTGGCGGCTGAAGTGATAGGGACCGGCACTGCGGCCGCGTGCCGTGGTCGGTCGCTTGAGACAAAAACCGGCCAAAAAGGCAGCAGCCCCGCGCATTTCGGGCCGTCCTCGGAGCGGAGGCGGTGTTGACGGGGCCGAGACGTTGTCCTATAATGGGAAGTGCCGGGTGGGCGGAATGCCTGCCCGGATTAATGCTGGGGGCTGGAGGGAGCACCCACGGCGCCGTCGGGAGGAGGTGGTTGCAGAGATAGGACGCAGAGAACCAGGTTTACTCCGCATTTCCCGTGTTTGAGCGGTTCGACTATCTATGGTGGAGGCGGCAGTAATGCCTAACACAGGCATGCGGGATACTTCGTTGGGTTTCCATGGCATGCTAGACGAAGAGGTGGTGGCATATGCCAAGGGCGGCAGCTTGACAGCCACCGAACACCTGTTAACGAAGTACCGGAGCATTGTCGAAGGCAAGGCACGTTCCTACTTCCTCATCGGGGCCGATCATGAGGATATCGTCCAGGAGGGCATGATCGGGTTATACAAGGCGATTCGGGACTTCCGCAGGGACAAGTTGCTTCCGTTTCGGGCCTTCGCCGAGCTCTGCATCAGCCGACAGATATTCACTGCTATCAAGGCGGCCACCCGACAGAAGCACATCCCCCTCAACTCGTACGTTTCACTGCATGCCAGCTTGTTTGACTCGGACTCGGACCGAACGCTGTTGGACACGCTGGCCGAGTCCGACAAGGCCGATCCCGAACGGTTGGTCATCACGCAGCAATTCTCCGACGATCTGCGCTATCGGATCAAGCGAGACCTCAGTGATCTAGAATCCGCCGTGTTGCGGGGGCATCTCGAAGGCAAGTCATATCAGGAGATCGCCCAGGAGCTGCGCCGGCGCGTGAAGTCGATCGACAACGCGCTTCAGCGGGCGAAGCGCAAGATCGGCAAGAGCATCCGAAAGATGATGGCGGCCGCTTAGCTGGAGGCGGCCTTTCGGGGGGGGCGGGGGTTTCCGGGGGCGCGGCTATTGCCTCTATCGGCGCAGGGCGGGGGTTACTCGCGCTGCTTTGCTGTCGCTGGGAGCAGTGGGCGACGGGAACGAGTCGCAGCGATAAGGACGGTCGGTATCGTGGGCGGACAGATTCCCAAGCGGCATCCCCTTCGCACCCTCTTCGGAGAGGCCACCGAGTGGGCCTTTCGGCACGGCCGGTTTCCCGAAGCACGGGCGCGGGATGCGCGGCTGAAGAACTATCTCTGCGAGGACTTGCTCACCCGCTTTCTGCGCGTGGATCAGCTCTGGCGGCTGCGGGACGCGCGGGGGCGACCGCTTGCGGATGTCGCAGAGATGCTCATCTCGGGCGAGGCGAAGGGCGTCTCCCCGGAGCTTCGCTCCCTCACCGTTCAGCGCCACATCGGCGACTACACCCTCTTCATCACGGGCATCTTCCCGGAGAGCCTCGAAGGGCTGCGCCGGGACTGGACTCGCAAAGACTCGGTCATGGTCCAGCTTGGCGACCTCATGGTTCCCTTCCGGGACCCCGGCGAATACTACGAGCACGCCGGACGGCGGGCCTACTGGCGGGCCGCCGAGATCGGACGGGAGGCAGGCATGGGCAAGGCTGAGCTCTTCGAGAAGCTCGCCGAGTTCTTCCGGGCCTACGTTCGGCTGATGAACCTCATCAGGATCTACTTGGACGCGAGTTCGGCCTTCCGGGAATGCGGGCGGCTGGTCATCTGACGCCCGCGGTTGCCTCCCTGCGGCTGCAGCGGCCCTTGCCGCATGTGCATCCCTGCGGGGGAATGACTTGGCGCTCACCGAATCCCCTACGCACGTGAAACTGGGCCGCAGGCAATTTCTGCGACTGCTGGGGCTCGGCGCGCTGGCGGGGTCCGGGATGACATGCCGGCCGTGCCACCGAAAGGAGACGACGATGGCATCTGAGGTGACGCTGCCGTTGCAGCTCGCGCCGGAGCGGATGTTGGGCGGGCTGAAGCGCGAGGAGGGTGAGACGCCCCTGGCTGAGGCAACCTGGTACGTTGCCGAGGCCGAGTTCGATGGGCTCGAATATCGGTTTCCCGCAGGCGCGCTGGCACAGGCCGCGTACCTCACGGCCGACTTGCTGGTCGATGGCAATCGCCTCGTGGTGTTCGGGCTCCGGCTCCGAGAGGGGGAGAAAGGGCCGGCCTTCCACCTCTCCTTCGCCGCGCTGAACCAGTGTCAGGCTCGGCTGCGAATGCCGCTGGAGGCGGTCAACCAGAACCGCTGGCGATACGAGCGCGAAGGTGCGCTTCTCAAGCCGCTGTGTGGTGGCGATCGAGTTGACCTGCGTAAGGTGGACCGGATGCTGATCGGCGTATTTCGCAAGAGCGACCGGCCCGCTCGCTTCTGTCTGAGCTTTGTGACGGCGACCGCGGAGGAGCCGGCGCGAGTTGCTGACCCGGTGCTGCCCAAGGGCCCGCTGCTCGACGAGCTCGGCCAAAGCACGATTCACGAGTGGTCGGGCAAGAGCCACACGGCCGAGGAAGTCGCCGCGCGCCTCCGGGAGCAGGCGGCGTCCACCGGCGAGAAGCGCCTCCCCGAGGCGTTCTCTCGGTGGGGGGGCTGCCGCGAATTGCGGTTTGAGGGCACGGGTTACTTCCGTACCCATCACGACGGGCGGCGGTGGTGGCTGGTTGACCCGGATGGTTTCGCGTTCTGGTCGGCGGGCGTGGATTGCGTGCAAGTGGATACGGAGGCGGCCTACGGCGGCCTGGAGAAGGCGCTCACGTGGCTTCCCGATCCGAAGGGCGAATGCGGGGAGGCGTACCTGAACCGCGAGAGCGACGGGTGCCAGATCAGCTACCTGAAGGCCAACCTAATTCGCGCCTTCGGCCCGGGTAACTGGTACGGAAGCTGGAAGGAAATCGCACTGGGTGCCCTGAGAGGCTTCGGGTTCAACACGGTCGGCAACTGGTCGGACTGGGAGCTGGCGAGCGAGGCACGCTTCCCCTACGTGCGACCGATGGGGATGCACCTGAGGCGAACGCCCGAGATCTTCCGCGACTTTCCCGACGTGTTCCAGTCGAGCTTCGATCGGGACGCGGCGGACTTCGCCGAGCAGCTTCGGGACACGCGCGATGATCCCGCGTTGATCGGCTACTTCCTGATGAACGAGCCCACGTGGGGGTTCGCAGAGCAAACCCCGGCGGAGGGGATGCTGTTCAACACGCCGACCTGTGAGACGCGGCGCGCGCTGAGCGCGTTCTTGCGGGGGAAGTACGAAACGGACGAAGGCCTGGCGCAGGCATGGCAGATGAAGGTCACACTCTCAGAGCTGGCTGAGGGCGAGTGGCGGCGAGACCTGACCGCGGCCGCGCGGGCCGACCTGGAAGATTTCAGCACGGTTATGGTGGAGAGGCTCTTCCACACACTGAGCGAGGCCTGCCGCAAGGTTGATCCCAACCATCTGAACCTGGGAGCGCGCTATCAGCGCGTGCCGCCCAGGTGGGCGCTGGACGGTATGAAGTGCTTCGATGTGTTCAGCGCGAACTGCTATCAGCAGCGAGTGCGAGCGGAGCTGGCCGAGTTGAGCGCCTACGTGGAGCGGCCGGTGATGATCGGGGAGTGGCACTTCGGCGCGCTGGATGTGGGGCTTCCCGCCAGCGGGATCGGCCACGTGCCTGACCAGAAGGCGCGGGGCAAGGCCTACCGGGTATACGTCGAGGATGCCGCGGCGAAGCCGTGGTGTGTCGGCGTCCACTGGTTCATCCTGTACGACCAGTCGGCGCTCGGCCGCTTCGACGGCGAGAACTACAACATCGGCTTCCTCGACGTGTGCAATCGCGAATACGAAGACCTGGCGCGTGCTGCCCGCCAGAGCCACGAGCGCCTGTACTCTGTTGCGGCCGGGGAGAGCCAGCCCTACGACGACGAGCCGGAGCACCTGCCGCTGCTGTTCATGTGAGGAGCGTATCAGCGCGCCGGGCGGTGCGAGAGGAGGAATCCATGGCAAAGCTGCTCATCGCGTACTACACACGAAGCGGGAACACGAAGAAGATGGCCGAAGAGGTGGCGACCGGGGCACGGGAGGCGAGCGGCGTCCAGGTCGAACTCATGCCCGTCGACCAGGTGTCGCCGGACGATCTGCTGAGCTTCGACGGGATCCTGATGGGGTCCCCGGTGTACTACGGCACGATGGCCGCGGAGCTGAAGAGCCTGATCGACAGGAGCGTCAAGCACCACGGCAAGCTCGCCGGAAAGGTGGGCGGCGCGTTCGCCACCTCGGGCGGTCCCGGCGGGGGGAATGAGACGACCGTGCTGGACATCGTGAAGGCCATGCTGGTGCACGGCATGATCGTGCAGGGAGATGCCGAGGGCGACCACTATGGCCCGATCGCCGTCGGAGCGCCGGACGCGCGCTCGCAGAAGGAGTGCCGCCGGTTCGGCCGCCGGATGGCGGAGCTGAGCGCGAACGTCGCAGGATGACACACGGTGCTGCGGGAGCGCCACAGCCGCGGCGCTCCCGCAGATGACTCCGCGTCTGCTCTGCCGCTAGTCTTCTGCGAGGTCAGAGATAGTCTCGTAGTAGGCCACGGCCTCGCGGATCAGCTCGGGAATGGGAAGGTCGTAGGGGCACTTCGCGATGCACTCGCCGCACTCGGTGCACTGCTGTGCGCTGGCGATGATCTCTCGCGTGCCCCACTGGCGAAACCGCTGCGGGCCCACGCGCTGGATGATGGACCGCCCCATGAGCAGCGCGCCTATGCGAACTCCGTTCGGACAAGGTTCACAGTACCGACAGCGCCGACACGTGCGGTGGTCGAGCTCCGACTTCATCCGCTCGCACTCGGCCCGCTCCGCCGCGGTGAGCGCAAGACCGCCCCGCGCAACAGCGGCGTTCTGCTCGACCTCCTGAATCCTCGACATGCCCGGTATGGGCACCGTGTTGGGCTGGTTCAGGCACCACTTGATGGCCAGTGGCGCGTTGCTGAAGTTGCCGCCACCGACGGGCTTCATGGCGATGAGGCCGATGTCTCGCTCTACACAGAGCGGGACCAGGTCTTCCAGGATGTTGCTCTCGACGACATTGAAGGGCACCTGCACGGTCTCGAATTCGTCGCGCTGCTCCAATGCCTCGATCAGGACCGATGGCCGGTGGCCGGTGATTCCGATGTGACCGATCTTGCCCTCTGTTCGGGCGTGGTGCAGACCTTCCAGCGCGCCGTCGGACGCCAGTACCGTCCCCAGTTCCTCTTCGCTGTTGACTCCGTGGAGCTGGTAGAGGTCGATCGTGTCTCGCCTGAGGTTCCTCAAAGAGATGTCCACCGCTTCGCGGATGCCGGCGGCGTCTCTGGCGTCCGACTTGGTGGCCACGACACAGCGGCGGCCCTCGAGAGCGGCGCCCATCCGCTCCTCGGAGGTGCGGTAGCTGCGGGCGGTGTCGAAGAAGCTTATGCCGACGTCGTGGGCGTGACGGACAGCGGCGATAGCGTCCTCTTCTGAGACGCCCATTATCGGGATGCCGCCGAAGCCGATAATGCTTACTGCCAGGTCAGTTTTCCCAAGGCGCCGGGTCAGCAGTGCTGTCGGCGTAGTCGCCATGTGAACATGGACCTCCTTCTGGCTGGGGCTCCCCGCCCCGCAGCGCCGCAGTACGATCGCGGCCTCGGTCGGGGATCAATGCTCCTCCCGAAAGAGAGAGTCCCCTCTTAACCGCTGGGGAAACACCTCCCCCGCGCCGAATCGCGACACACTCGGGTGGGGAGGTCGTTCTTCCCACGCGGAGGACCGGGCCGCTCTAGAATCGGTCGATTCGCCCATAGTGCGAGTGCAGACAGGGGAACAGGATGTTCAGCAGCTCCAGGGCTGCTGGCTCGGCGGCGATCTCCCCGGCCTCCGCGAGATCGCTTGCGGAACGGAATCCGAGCAGCAAGGATCCCATGCCGGCAGGACTCATTTGGACCCGAGGCCCTTCCCCGGTCTCCTCGACGGACACGTCAGTCGAGGACACTGCGAGCGCGGCGGACGCAATGTCCGATTCGAGCCGCAGTCGCGCGGGCCGGGAGAGCGCCGCCGCGCGCTGCTGCAGCTCCGGTCGGAGCGCTTCGAGCAAACCGGGGAGGTCTACTATCCGGACCATGACGCTGCTGTTGGTCGTCCACTCCCCCATCGGCGACAACCGGGTGACCAGCATATGGTCGCCGGGCAGGCTCAGCTCCAACGGGTTGCCCCCAGCAGCGCGGCAGCGCGCGGCCAGATCATCCTGGATGTCGAGCAGGGCCTCCTCGTGGCCGGGCAGGGCGCAGGCCTCGATGGTCCCGATGGCTCTGTCATGCTGCAGAGATCTTTGGATGGCGCCGTACGCGACCACCCGGCGGTCCTTGCGCGCCACTGTCCAGTTATCGCCAAGGATCCCGACCCAGAGGTTGCCCGCCGCCCACTGCGGCCAGCTCGCCCAGTAGGTCGGCGTGCGAGCCAGGCAGAGGGGATGGCTGCCGCAAGTCCGATCGTAGATGCCCTGGAGTTCGCGGGGCGTCTGCCCGATGGGAACGTGGCTGATCTCGTACTGCCCCGTGGCGAGCGCCGGGATGTCCTTGGCCTTCACGCAGCAGACTGGTTGCTCTACTGTCCCCCAGCCGAGGGGCTTGTAGAAGTCGCGAACGCCCGTGTGGAGCAGCGCGAAGTGCTTTCCGGAGTGCCGCATCCAGTCGAGGGCGGCCTTGAGTATGCGATGCCCGAGGCCGCGGCGGCGGAAGTCGGGATGAGTCGCGACTACGGAGACTCCGATCATGCGCAGTTGCGCGCGGCCGATGCGGACGGGACGGTAGAAGAACCGGGCCTGTGCAGCAAGACGATCGCCCACAAACGCACCGAAGGTCCGCTGGTCATCGCGCCAGGGATCCCGCAGGACCATCTCTTCGTGGTCGTTCCTTGGGATCTCAGGCCAGGTATCGGAGATGAGGTCCAGAGCGGCCGGGAGATCTCCGTCGTTCAGGCTGCGTACGACGATTCCCGAATCGTCCATGAATCTGGCTAGGCGCCAGCTATGCGCTTCGCATGGCACAGCGCGTCGACTTTGGCCGACAGCCTGCCACAGTGAACGCACTGGTATCTGAGGTGCTCAATCTGGGGGTGGCACATGTGGTGCGGGTCATCGCTTTCGGCGCCGCAGTACTCGCAGACATGGCGCGGGACCGGCCGGAAGGGACGGCACAGGTGTCCCGCGGCCGTCGTGGCGGCCCCACACGTCGGACAGACTCGCAGCTCCAGCTTGCTCTCAGACACGGTTTCCTCTAAGCTGCTTTCGGGCCGTTAGGGGAGTGGGTTATTGGTGATCTGCCAAGTCCACTCGCGGGGGAATCGGAAGGCTTCCGCATACCGCACTCCGGCCTGCATTCCCCGGAATCGCGCTGTGTAGTCCATCGTCTCCGCGAGGTCGCCCCATGGAAACCTGGACGTCTGCTCGGTCAAAGACGAATGGCAGGCCAGCATCTTGCGCTTCATGTCGAAGACGGAGGTGATGTCCACGTAGTAGTGGGGGTCGAAGTGCAGCCCGCCGACAGTATCCATGTAAAAGAGGTACGGATGCTGGGGGATTGGGGGCGACTGAGTCTCGATGTTCGCCTGCCCAGCCATGTAGATACATTCCTCGACGAGCGCGCTCGTCCGCTTATGGTCTGTGTAGCAGTCGTTCGGGTCATGAGTGATTATCACTTGGGGGCAGCAGAGCCGCATGATCTCGATGAGCTGGTTCTTGATGGTGTCGTCCGTCGGAATGCGATGGTCGGGATAGCGCAGGTGATGGATGTCGGCACCGATCAGGGCGGCGGCCTCTTTGGAATCCTGCTCGCGTATCCGCGCGGTCTCGTCCGGCGTGGCTCCTAGGGCGGCCGAGTCTCCGCTGCAGATCACAGCAATGCACGGGCTGTGCCCTTGCCGCGCATACTTGGCGAGGGTCCCGGCGCAGTACAGCTCCACGTCATCGGGGTGGGCTCCAATGGCAAGGACGTTCACAGCGCGAGTCCCGGTCCTTTCATGCACTCGGTACCAGAGTTCTGGCCCGTCGGAGTGCTTCCTGCCGGCACCGCTCAACGTCTGTCCCCCCGAAGAACCATATACTGCACCCGTGGCCAATCCCGCTGGCAACTGCGGTGAGGGGTCTGGTTGCATACCGAGTCTTTGGGCCGATTCGCCGAGAGACTGTCTTGCCCGAAGCGGCACGCAGTGCCGGAGGGCGAGGATGGCGGTGGCGCCGCGTCCTCCTTACCGCTCTCGATGGAGTGGGTGGAACAGAACCAGAATCACGTGCCAGAACATGGAGATAGGATGCCGCAGGCCCACCCAGAACGCCCCGCCCCCGACATAGGAGGCGGCAGACCAAGGCCATCCCTGGCTTGTCCGGGGGCACGGATTAGTTTCGGAATACTACGGGTTACGTAACAGCTCTCTCTAGGCTTACCGTGCGCTCAGGCCGTGCAGGCCGACAGGTGTGCCGAGAGCCACGTTGAAACAACACATAAAGACCACTGTCGCGCCGTGGCAGGCTTCCTCCAGCCTGGGGCACGCGCGACCGAGGCAGACTGTGAAATGGACGCCCCTCCCGTCGACGAAGTCATCGATCTTATTCACCTGGACGAGGACGCCATCGCTGCTGGCAGGCGCCGACAAGCCGCCGTCGGCAAGAACGAAGAGACCGACGCTCTCCCGCTCTTGCTCGAGGGCGCGCCGGTCCCGGAGCGAGAGCGATA
>DAOVEW010000305.1 GCA_030668755.1 Bacillota bacterium
TCGGCACCCATCCGAGGAAGGCGAAGCGGTCCGCCAGATCGCTCTCGTCCACACGGGTCCGGAAGCGGTAGAAGGTCTGCTCATCCCTCCCCGGCATTGCACCCCCCAGCGACACGAACTTGATGCGCGGCTCCTCCACCATCGCCGCCGTCAGCCCCTCGAACAGCGTGTCCACGTCCGTCCAGGTGTTGTACCCGCCGGCCCACAAGACCACGAAGTCGTCTTTGCCCACGTGCTTGCCCCGCAGCACCTGCTTCTGGTGAGCATAAGGCTCGGGCTCGACTGCGTTGGGCATATAGTGAACCGGGTCCCGGCCGTAGCTCTCGCCGCCCAGCCTGCCCGCCGCCGCCAGTTCGCCGATGACTGCGTACTTCTGGCGAGCCGAGACGACCGAGAACACATCAGCGCGCTTCAGCGCGGCACGCTCCCACCTCCACGCCTCCGCCACGACAGAGTCGTCCCCGAGCACGGCTGCTCGCGCCTGGGCCTCCGACATCGCATAGCCGTTCAGGTCAGCCCAGAGAGGGACATCGCTGTCGAGCCGCGAGGCAACCCAGGTGGGATAGGCATGGACCGCGACGAGGGCATGCGGCCGAACACGATGGCACAGCCGCTTGAGCAACCTGCCATCCTCGAACACTGAGTGCTCGACGGAGTAGTAGGCGAAATGGTCTCCCCTGAATCTGAGCACCGAAGGCCGGGTGGTCTCGTGCTCGTACGCTTCGGCCATGCGCACTCCGACCACGGTCACGTCGTGGCCGTCGGCGAGCAGCGCCTGTGCCACGTGCCAGGTGCGAAAGCACAGAGCCCCCAGCCGCCTCTCTCTCTCAAACGGCAGCGGCGCGAACCCGACGACGAGTATCCGGTTGCCCTCGCCGCTGGATCCGAAGGGAACAGGCTTCGGCACGGCCATGCCCTCCTCGGGCATCCCCGCAGCGAGTTCCAGCACCTCGCGGTCGGCCAGCGCCAGGCTGCGGCGAGCGCGGTGGCGCTTCAAGAGAAGCTCGGGAAGCTGGGCTGCGGCCCGCAGAAACAAAGCGGCCATTCGAGGATCGGCCGCCGGCCGCATCAGTCTCCGCCACAGCCCCCGGAAGTGCTGTCCGATCAGGTCCGGGTCGGTCAGCACCTTCCACGTGAACAGCAAGTTGTTCTTGCCGAACATCAGGTCCACATAGCCGGGCGGGAAGTTCTCCGGGCTGTTGGTCTGGCGATGCTTGTGGACCATCCGGCTCTTCGGCTCGTAGACGACTTGCCATCCCAGCTTCTGGGCCCGGTACGACACGTCGAGGTCCTCAAAGTAGAAGGGCCGGAAGAGCCGGTCGAAGCCGCCGAGAGCGAAGAAGCGGTCTCGGCGGACCGCGCTGGAGCCGCCTCCAGCATACACCACGCGCACCGGCTCCTCCCAGATCGGCTCCTCGTGCTCCAGCACCAACAGCCCGTCCTCGAAGCGCGCACGGACGAGGCCTGTCTCTCGGATGAGCCCCCCGCCGACTCGCCGGGGCGCCATCTCAATCCGCGCCGTGGCCGCGAAGACGCTCGGGTCTTCAAAGACCTGCAGCAGCGGCCGCAGGAAGTCCGGCTTGACGAGCATGTCGTTGTTGAGGAACACGAGGACGTCGCCAGTGGCGACGCGGGCGGCCGCGTTGTTAGCGCCCGCAAAGCGCAGATTGCGCTTCAGGGCAACGAGCTTCACCTGGGGGAACTCTCGCCTTACGAATTCGACGGTGTCGTCCGTGCTTGCGTCATCGACCACGATCACTTCGTGGTCGCCGCCCTCTCTTGCCGCGGCGTGCAGCACGCGAGGCAGGCAGGTCTCCAGGAGATTCCTGCCGTTCCACGAGGATACGATCAGGCTGGCGCGTCGTGCGCTCACTGCTCTCTGGGTTCGGGGGCTGGGTCCGCGCCCGCGAGCCCGTTCTCCAGCCAGATGCGCGGGGCCTTCTCGCTGGGCAGCTCCAGCCGCTCCTCCCGCCACGGCTGCGGCCCGAGCGAGCGCGCCCACTCGGCCATGCGCCGGATCCCCTCCTTCAGGTCGTGCTTCTCTTCATATCCCAGCAGCTCGACGGACTTCTCCCACGTGCAGTAAGCGTTCTTCACCTCGCGCGGCCGGTCCGGAAGGTGCTGCACCTCGGACTCCGCGTCGAACTCGGCGGTGACCATCTCCAGCAGCTCGTTTACCGTGACAGAATGCTTTCCGCCTACGTTGATGATCTGGTGGTTGAGATCGGGACGGATCTCGGCCGCGCGCAGGAACGCAGGCAGTGAGTCGCCGATGTAGCTGAAGGCCCGCCTCTGTTCGCCATCCCCATATACGTAAAGCGGTTCTCCTCGCATAATGCGGTTCATGAAGATGCCGACGACGTTTCGGAAGGGATCCCGCAGGCTCTGGCGCTCCCCGAAGACATTGTGCGGCCGGACGATCGTGTAGTCGAACTCGTGCACGTCGGCGAGGATCTCGGTGATCTCCTCCATCCCCGTCTTGTTTACGCCGTAGACGTCCACCGGGCGGCGCGGCATCCGCTCGTCGAATGGCGGCTCTTGGTCGCCATACACGGCCATCGAGCTGTAGAGCACAACCTTCTTCACACCGCACTGGAGCGCCGGAACCAGCACGTTCGCGTAGGCCATGAGGTTACGGCCGCACACATCGCGGGGTTGGAACTGGGAGGCGCCCTCGCGCGCGTTCGCGGCAAGGTGGCACAGCACCTCCGGCGGGTTATCCTTCACGACTCGTGCTGTTGCATCAGCATCTCGGAGGTCGACCTGGAGAAACTCGACATCGGGTCCGACGTTGCGTCGGAAGCCACCGCTGAGATCGTCGATCCCGACCACCTCGTGTCCGGAGGCCGCCAGGCCCTCGGCCAGGTGCCCCCCCATGAATCCTGCAGCTCCAGTGACTAGAACTCGCACTCGGCTCTCCTATTCGGCGGGGTCTGAATACCCGCGACGAAACCTATCTTTCCCGCGGCCGCTGGCGGCTCCTGCCACACCGGCCTCCAACCAAGACCTCGCTCAGGTCCGTTACGGCCACCCCGAGCACGAGAGGAAACAGCAGCAGCAGTGCCATAGCTGCGGCGCAGAGCCCCTCCGCTATCTGCACCAGCCCACGCGCCAGCCCGCCGATGACGGCATCCCTCAG
>DAOVEW010000287.1 GCA_030668755.1 Bacillota bacterium
GGAGAACACGAGGCGGCGCGCGGCCCGGCCCGCGAGGCCACGCGGCTGGCGCCGGAGGTGGCGGATTACTGGTACAGTCTGGGTGTGATAGAAGAGGTGCTCGCGGAGGTGGCCGCCGCGCGCCGCTACTTCGAGCGGGCCGTGGAACTCGCGCCCGACTTCGAGGAGGCGCGGGACGCCCTTCATCGTCTCGGCGACATATAGCCTGTCTGCCATCCATCTGAGCGCAGTGGTACTTCTGCTAGAAAGAGCACACACTGATGAGGGTCTTCCAGGATAGATTCGAGGAGTTCCCGATCGGCGCGCTGCCGTTCGACTACTCGGCGGTGGGCGAGTACCACTGCCTCGACCTGCCTGGGCTTCCGGGGGGCTGGGTGGAGGCCACGAATCACACGAGCTGGGGCCGGCTGGGCAACTGGCAGGTGGCGGAGGACGGGGGCCGCCGGGTGATGCAGCAGAGCCGGCTGCGAGAGCACGGGCTGCCCATGCTGTCGGCGGGCGACTTCCGGTGGCGGGACGTGGTGGTGGAGGCGGAGTTGAGGGTGCTTTCGCGGAAGACCGATGCGGGGGTGCTCATTCGCTACGCAAACAACCGGACGCACTACTTGCTTCGGATCGCCGGTGACGGCGCGGTGCGGCTCATTCGGCGCCAACACGAGGACGTGGAGGTCCTGGCGCGGAGGAGCTGGGAGCCTGAGTTCGAGCGATATCACCTGGTGCGGCTGGAGGCTGATGGGGCGCGGCTGCGCGCGTCAGTGGACGGCAGGATAGTGGTGGAGGCCGAAGATAGCGCGCTGGCGGCGGGACGAATCGGGCTGGTCGCGACGGGGCCGGCGCGGTTTGCCCGCGCGGAGGTGGAGGTCGAGGAAGCCGAGGCGAAGCGGCTCTCGGCCGTCGCCCGGGCGGAGGCGGCCGACCTGGAGGAGACGCGAAAGGAGTATCCCCGCCCCAAGCTCTGGCGTCAGATCGAGACGCCCGACTTCGGCACGGGCCGCCACATCCGCTTCGGGGACTTGAATGGGGATGGGCGACCGGAGATCGTCCTCGGTCAGTACACCGAGATGCTGAACGGAGGAGACTTCCCGTTCCTGAGCTGCCTCACGGCCATCGACCTGGAGGGGAAGATCCTCTGGCAGTGGGGAGAGCCGAGCCGCGCCCGCGGGATCATCCCATGTGATCTCGCCTTCCAGATCCACGATATAGACGGGGACGGGAAGCAGGAAGTAGTATGCTGCCGCAACTTCGAGATCTGCGTCCTCGACGGCGCGACAGGAGCGATGAAGTACAGCGCGCCGACGCCTGAGCCCGGCCCTATGGCGACCTGGCTTCCGGAGGACGACCTGTTCCGGATTCCCGGCGACTCTATCTGCTTCGCGGATCTGAGGGGGATCGGACGACGGAGCGATCTGCTCGTCAAGGACCGGTACAGCAACGTTTCGGCGTACAGCGATGATCTGAAGCCGCTGTGGAGGTTCCACGGCAACACGGGGCACTTCCCTGCGCCGGCGGACCTCGACGGCGACGGCCGCGATGAGGTCATGATCGGGTATACGTTGGTGGACGACGATGGGACGCCGCTGTGGCGGATCGACGTGGAGGACCATCAAGACGCGATCGCGATCGCTCCCATTGACGCAGATGCCGAAGAGCCGCGCATCGCCCTGGCCTGCGGGGAAGGCGGCGCGGTCGTGTGCGATATCAGGGGCCAGATCCTCTGGCGCGACAAGACGGGGCACGTGCAGCGTCTAACGGCGGCGCGCGTGCGCGACGATGTGCCCGGATTGCAGATCGTGACGAAGACCTTCTGGGGCAACCCAGATATCATCTGTCTGTACGATGCAGGAGGACGGATGTTGGAGTCTGTCGAGGTGTCCGGGAGCGGGGCCGTGCTGTCGCCGGTGAACTGGCGGGGAGACGCACCGGAGCTGCTTCTCGCGTCCGGAAGTATGTCGCTGGGGGGGCTGCTGGACGGGAAGCTGCGCCCGGTCGTGACCTTCCCGGACGATGGTCACCCAACGCTGTGCGCAGAGGCGCTCGACCTGACGGGCGACGCGCGGGACGAGATCGTGCTGTGGGACCTCGACCGCATGTGGATCTATACCCAGGAGGACGAGGCGCAAGAGGGGGAGCGCGTGTATCGTCCGCGCAGACAGCCCCACTACAATATGAGCGACTATCGGGCCGAGATCTCCGTGCCTACATGGGAGGATCAACAGCGGTGAGACGGCTTAGTCGGGAGCACTTCGTCCTCGCTCTGAGCAGGGAGAACGCGCCAGCGTACACCGTGGAGGACGGCGAGACGGTGGTCGTTGAGACGCCCGACTGCCACGGTGGTTTCGTGGCGCGCGACGGCACCATGCGGCCGGGGGCGCCGGGGCCGAATCCCTGCACAGGCCCCATTGAGGTGAGCGGAAGTCAGCCAGGCGAAGCGGTCGCGGTGACCATCCGCGAGGTGAAGCCGGGCGACTGGGGGTTCATCGGTGGAGGCGAAGAAGGCGCGCTATTCACGGTCGTCGAGATTCGAGACGGGCGGGCCATCTATCCATGGGGCCTCGAGCTGCCCGTCGCGCCGCTCATCGGGGCCATCGGCGTCGCGCCGCCGGGGGAGCCTGTGCCGATGACCACGCCGAGCGATTGGGGCGGCAACTTGGACACGGTGGATGTCTGCGCGGGGGCGACTCTCTACTTGCCCGTGGCAGTGCAGGGCGCGATGCTGGCCCTCGGCGATGCGCACGTGCTGCAAGGCGACAGCGAGTGCTGCGGCACAGGCATAGAGTGCGAGGCCGAGGTGACGCTTACGGTGCGGCGTGTGAAGGACCCGCTGTGGCCCAGCGTCTACTTGGTGCGGGACGACAGGCTGATGATCTTCTCCCATGGGGATACGGTGGACGAGGCGGCCTGGGCTGTCGTCGCTGCAATGGCGAGCTTGCTTGCGAAGCTGACCGGTCTGTCGGAACTCGACGCGCGCCGGCTGCTGTCAACCGCCGGGGAGGTGCGGATCTCACAGATAGTGAACCCGAAGAAGACGTGCCGTGCGGTCATTCCGAAGGCAGCGATACCCGACCACTGGCCATTCTGACGGAGGGCCGCCAGCAACCGGGAGAGAACGGAGGTCGAAGCTCTTGAAAGCGAAGGCAGTTTACGCGACTGAGAAGGACGTCGTCAAACTCCAGGAGTTCGAGATCGACGAGGGAGGTCTGACGCCGAACCAGATCTTGGTGAAGACCGCTTACTCGCTGATCAGCCCTGGGACCGAGCTTGACTGTGTGTCC
>DAOVEW010000154.1 GCA_030668755.1 Bacillota bacterium
GGTTTCGAATCGCTCGTCTACTTCCTGGCAGATCGCCCGCCAGCGAGCCGCTTCGTCCACAACCTGCCCCTGATCGCTCATTGGTCTCCCCCCGAGTGGCGCGTCGAGCTCGTTCACGATCTCAGGGCCGCGCGGCCGCCGTATATCCTCGTGGTTCACAACGACGCGCAGCCGTGGTTGGCGGGACGATGGGATGACTCGGCCGCTCAACTGGCAACGTATCCCGAGCTGGAACGGCTGCTCAACGAGCACTATCGACGCGGCGAGCGCGTGGGTGACTTCGAGGTATGGGAACGCAAGCCCGACGGTGCATGAAGGGGGCCTTCGGGCCGCAAGCGGGTGGCCCTAATCTCCGATGTAGCCGAGGGCCCGGAGCTTCTCTCGCGTCGCATCGGATAGGTCGATCCCGTGAAATTCCTGCTTGCCGGGGTGTTTCCACTCCTTGGCGGCCGCCTCCGACTCAGTCGCGAGCCGGACCAGCCGCTTTCGCAGCTCGTCGGCCGCATGCGAGTCGGCCACATCATCTTGCTCGGCGCGGTCTCCTCGGCGATCGTACACCTCGAACCTGGGCCGCGACCCATACCCGTATGGCTGGTAGATGATCTTATACTCGGGCGTCGTCAACGCCACCCTCTCGACCCCCCAGAACATGCCTTCCGAGTAGGCCTCCCGCCCGTCGACCCCGGCCTTCCGCGGCAGCGGGCTGCCGCGGAACTCGCCGGTATCCGCGGCGTCGGCAGCGGCCAAGAAGGTTGCCGGCAGGTCTGCCAGCGCAACGAGTTCCTCTATCACCTCGGACGCCTCATCCGCCCCAGGCCACTTCACGAGCAGCGGCACCCACAGCAGCTCTTCGTACAGCGTGTGTCCGTGTTCGAACCCGCCGTGATCGAAGAGCTCCTCACCGTGGTCTGCCGAGATGATGATGAGGGAATCGTCCCAGAGTCGGGCCTGCCCTATCCCGGCGAGCAGCTCTCCGACCCATCGGTCGGCAAAGCGAACCTCCTCTCGGTACATGTCGCGGCAGAAATCGCGATACCGGGCCTTCGTCTCTTCATCGGCGCGGATCATGGTGCGGTACCAGTACTCCCGCCTCGTGAGCCAGTCGCCCGGGTACTTCTCCCGCACCTCCCGTGGAGTGTCCGGGCTGTTGTACGGAACGTGCGGGTCAAGATAGTGCACCCAGAGGAAGAACGGTTCGCGTTCGTTCACCCGCAGCCACGAAAGCGCATTCTCGGTTACAGTGTCGGCCCGCGTCAGTATCGCTCCCAGCTCGGGCCCATCCTCATTCCGGAAGTAGTCGAACCCCCGCCGCCAACCCCGCTCAGTGGTCAGAAAGCAGTTCGTCAGCTCCGCGGCCGTCACATACCCCGTCTCTCCCAGCACCTCGTGAACGAGCTTCACGCTCTCGGGCAGCTTAGCCGAATAGAGGTACCAGTCGTGCAGCCCGGGAGCGGCGAGCTTGAGGCCGCACCCCGACGGCGGGAGCGAGCTGAAGATGCTCCCGAAAGAGGTGAAGGTCCAGGGCGAGGAGACGTAGGCGGCGTCGTACCTGGTGGCCTCCTCTGCGAACGCGTCCAGGTTGGGCGTCAGTCCGTCTTCGCTGCCGTACGCGCCAAGATGGTCGGCGCGCAGCGCGTCGATGGTAATGAAGATGATGTTGGGGCGTGCATCGTTCGGCGCGCGCCCGGTCGAGAGCGGCCCCTTCGGCGCAAGCATAGCCGGCCACAGCACTACCGGCGCGACGGCCGCAGCGGTGAGCGCCCCGCCCAGGAATCGTCGCGCCTTCGACCGGCCATGCTGCTCGCCGCTCGGCGCGCGCCGAGACGCGGCCCAGCCTAGCAGGGGCGAGGCGGCCAGCCCGATTAGCCAGCCCACCGCCGCCGGTCGCAGCGCGTTCGTGAAGCTGAGCCACGGCCAGCTCGCGGAGCCGCGCACCAGACCGAGGCCCAGTCCCACCACAGCGCCCGCTATGGCCGCCGCTCTTGCCGCAGCCGCGTAGGTCTTCATCCCGTCCTTCCGTCTGCTCCCCACCGCCAACTCAGAATCGCGTCCCCGAAAAGCTGCATTCGCCGCGCTCGACGCGCTGACCTCTGACACATCGCACCCGCTGAGGCTTCCCGGTGTTTCGAACCTCTCGTCCGCCGTACCCACCAGGCGAAGGAGGATCGGTCGCAAAACCTGTACACCCAACCTTTGACACCATCTCTCTGGCCCGGCTATAGTTGGATCGAGCTGCCATAGTCTCCAGGAGGCGCCGAGTGAAACCGATCTACTTCGATCACGCCGCCACCACCCCGCCCCGCCCCGAAGTTATCGAGGCGATGCTGCCATATTACCGCGAGAAATGGGGCAACCCATCCAGCCTTCATGCCCCCGGCAGAGAGGCGGCCGAGGCCAGGGACGGGGCGCGCAAGCAGGTCGCCGATCTGCTGGGCGCCCTGCCGGAGGAGATCGTCTTCACCAGCGGCGGCACCGAGGCGGACAACCAGGCCCTCGTCGGCGCGGCTATCGCCCAGGAGAAGAAGGGCAACCACATCATCACCTCCGCCGTCGAGCACCACGCGGTGCTCCACACCGCGCAGTTCCTCGAGAGGCACGGCCTCAAGGTAACCTACCTACCCGTGGATTCCGGCGGCCTCGTGGACCCGGAGGATCTCCGCAAGGCCATCACCGATAAGACGATCCTCGTCTCCATCATGCACGCCAACAACGAGATCGGCACCATCCATCCCATCGCCGAGATCGGCGCCATCTGCCGCGAGCGAGAGGTGCTCTTCCACACCGACGCCGTCCAGACGGTCGGACACCTGCCCGTAAGCGTGCGACAGATGAACATAGACGTGCTCTCCCTCTCCGCCCACAAGTTCTACGGGCCCAAGGGGGTGGGGGCTCTCTTCGTCCGGAAGGGGGTTCGCATCGCACCGCTCATCCGCGGCGGGGGCCACGAGCGCGGGCGCCGCTCGTCCACCGAAAACGTGCCGGGCATCGTCGGGCTCGGCGAAGCGTGCCGCCTCGCGGCCGAGGAGATGGACTGGGAGATGAAGCACAACGCCGAGCTGCGCGACCGGCTGATCGAAGGCGTGCTGGAGCGAGTTCCAGACTCCATCTTGACCGGACATCCGACGCAGCGGCTACCGAACAACGCCAGCTTCTGCGCCCGCTACATTGAGGGCGAGTCCATGCTGCTCAGCCTCGGCTTCGAGCAGATCTATGTGTCCTCGGGCTCCGCGTGCACATCGGGGTCGCTGGAGGCATCCCACGTCCTGCTCGCCATCGGGCTGCCCCACGACGTTGCGCATGGCTCGGTGCGCGTGAGCGTCGGTCGCGGAAACACCGTGGAGGAAGTGGACCGCTTTCTCGACGTTTTCCCCTCGATCGTCGAGCGGCTCCGCGCGATGTCCCCTATCTCGGGCGGACGCCCCGCCTCCGACTTCGAGGGAATGCCCGACTTCCACGACCACGAGGAAGCGCACCAGTGAACCGCGCCCGCAGCCTTGACGCCTCCGGCCGGGTCTGTTACATTCACAGCGGAGTCCGCGCGCGGGGGACTCCACCACTTGCGGGCCGTTAGCTCAGCTGGCAGAGCAGGGGACTCTTAATCCCAAGGTCGCAGGTTCGATCCCTGCACGGCCCACTCTTCTTCGCCCTGGGCTGATCGGTCCGCGACCGCGACTCCACCAGACAGGTCGCCGGTCACGTCGCCTACTTCACGGTCAGTGGTGCGGGCCACATTGCCGCCCTCGTCTTCCGCCACCAAGTCCACAGTGAGTGAACCCGCGGCGTGCTCGCGTTCGGCGCTCGACAGGTTCAGGTCAAGGGCATCGCCGAGCACGTCGATGTTCTCTTCGAGCCACCTCGTAAAGTCAGTGGCTTCGTGCTTCCAGACTTCGCGGAGTGGAACGCGTTCGAGCTTGCCGATCATGATTTTCCCCCTCGGACCGTCGTCGGCCGTGGGCTAGGCGAACCTTCCAAGGAAGGCGAGAGCGTCCTCCTTTGCTGCGAAGCGACCCTCTACCCTGTCGCCGTTCTCGTAGCGCACTACCACCTCAAACCGAACGAACTCGGCTGGGGCATTCTCCGGGTGTTCGTAAGAGGCAAGTGCCCGCATCGCGTCCTCGACCGACTCGAAGACCAACCGCTGAGCGTACAGAGGTACTACCCAGACCGCCTCGATTCCGCTGCATACCACCTTTTCAAGGTCCTGCATGAACGCATTGTACTCTTCCGCGATGCTCCCGCGCACCCGCTGCGCCACCTCAGCAAGCTGCGCCTCGCCGAGCGATTCCCATTCGCTTATCGCTGCCAACTTCACCTCGTTCCCAGCATCTTCCGGATACCTCAGATCCACGCCGACCGACGCGAAGGCATCAGCTATCACACCGAAGCTTATGTGTAAGACGCGAACGCCTTGGCTAGTGAGGTGCGTCTTAGCTGAGTCGGTGAACTCACCTGCCAGGATAGCGCCAGCGAAACGACAGGTAGGGTATGTCCGCGCTAGCGGGACAAGCGCATTGGCCAGTTCACCGGCCTTGTTCACCGAGTGTTTCGTATACCGTCGCCATGCAAACTCGATGAAGGCGAGGGGCGACCCCTGCTTCTGCTCGGAGGCTCCACGCTCAAGAACGTAGTCGAGGTCATGCTTGTTCCCCTTGTCGTCCTCCCAAGTGACCTTTCTGCCCGCGCGCACCTGGGCGCGCGGCCCCTTGCAGTCGCAGTAAAGCCCCAC
>DAOVEW010000230.1 GCA_030668755.1 Bacillota bacterium
TCCGCCTGCACCAGGTGGCCGCTCCTCTCGGGGACAGCCTCCCCTACGTCATGCGGGGCGCGCCCTTGCGCGGCAAGGCCGCCGAGACGGCTCGAGTCCTCTGGCAGGCGGCCACGGGAAACGGGTGCGATGAGTGGGACCTGCCGACTCAGGAGCGCGCCTGGGACGAGATCATCGCCTGGGCTTCGGCGCTGTGCGATCGCACGCCCGAGCACAGAGCGGCGATTGAGCGCGCGGCCGAGGCACTCGGCCACAAGACAGAGGACTGGGCGTGCGCGAGTGAGGCGCTGGCGCGGGCAGAGGCCCTAGCTCGCGGTGTCCAGAACTCGCTCACATCAGCACAGGGATTGAGGCAGCTCGTATCGGCTGCGGAAAGGATGTCCGACGGCGCCGAACGGACGACGCAACTCCTGGGGCGCTGGCGTGACTGCGAACGTTTCATCCGCGGTCAGCTCGCCGAGTTCGCAAAGCTCCACCATCGGCTCCATGACCCACGCGTTCAGCTTCCCAATCAGCCACTGCTCGCGCGCGAGCACAAGGCGGTGCTCGATGACTTCGCGTCGCCCGAAGGCATCATTGCGCGGCCGGACGCGGTGAAGGCCGCGGCGCAGCATTGGCTGGCCAGCTATCGCAGGCACTATGTGGCATGGCATTCCAGGGCGCACGCGCCGGCGCGGTTTGAGGAGCTGGCCAAGGTACGGCGCTCGCCAGCGATGGAGGCCGCGCGGCGGCTCGCACGAGCCGGCCTGCGAACCGAACAGGTCGCGACAATGGAGGCGGAGTTCGGGCACGCGGCCGGGGCGCGCTGCCTCGCCGGAGACCCGTTGCCGGAGGGCTCGGTCGTGTGTCCGATCTGTGGGGTGGCGCTGGGGGAAGAGCCGAAGCTGCCCGACGCGGGCGAGCTGGCGCGGCGCAGCGAAGAGATGCTTATTGGGCAGCAGGAGGACCTGCGCAATAGAGCAGGTCTGCTGAAGAAGCGACTCAGCGGCTGTGGCGACGAACAGGTGGCTGCTGCGATGGGAGAGCTGCTGGGCGACGTGGAGCTGTCGGCCGATGATCTGGTCAGACTGCTCGAGGATGGCACAGTCTTATGGCTGAGGAAGCAGTTGGGGCAGCCGCGGGCCCAGCGGCGGGAGCTGGGCGCATTGGAGAAGGCCCTGCGGGGCAGAGAGGTGACCAAGCAGGAGGTGCTGAGGATCGTCGAGGAATGGCTTCAGGCGGGCGAAGACGACGTGATGGAGATCGTGTGAGCGCACGCCGATTGCCGCGGCTGCGCCGGTCTGTAGTCAGCAGGTCGGGCCCGCGTTTTGTCGAACATCCCGCGACATGAGCATGGGTGAGGGAAAATCGGGAGAGGTGCGGGAGCTGGGGGGGATGATCGAGGAGGTGCGCCACCACAGCGAGGAGGACGGCTGGACGGTGGCGCGTCTGCGCGTGGGCGAGGGATATGGGGGAGCGGGGGAGGTCGCGTCGGTGGTCGGTAACCTCTCCGGCGCGCGCCAGGGGATGGACGTGAAGCTGTGGGGTGAGTGGGTGACGCATTCGCAGTACGGCGAGCAGTTCAAGTTCTCCCGCTATGAGGTCGAGCGGCCCATGACGCCGGAGGCTATCGAGCGTTTTCTGGCGGGGGGTGCGGTCAAGGGGATCGGGAAGAAGCGGGCGCGGGCGATAGTGGAGCGGTTCGGGGAGGAGACGCTGCGGGTGCTGGACGAGGAACCGGAGCGTCTGGCGGAGCTGCGGGGGATCAGCAAGAAGAAAGCGGTCGAGTTCGGGGAGGAGTGGAAGCGCCTGTGCAAAGAGGACAAGAACGAGGTGTTGGTCCGGCTCCAGGGGATGGGGATTACGGCGGCGCAGGCGATCCGAATCGAGGGGCACTACGGCGCCGAATCGGTGGCGGTGGTGGAGGAGAACCCGTATCAGTTGGCGATGGACGTGGAGGGGATCGGGTTCCGGACGGCGGACCGGATTGCGCAGAAGGTGGGGCTGCCGCTGACTTCGGGATTTCGGCTGCAGGCGGGGATTGCGTATGCGCTTCAGGAGGCGGCGCAGCAGGGGCACTGCTTCTTGCCCAGGGAGCAACTTTTCCAGCAGGCGGCGCGGCTGCTGGAGTGCGATGACCCGAACGCGATAGAGGAGGCCTATGACGCGGTGGTCGCGGACGAGCGGCTGAGGGTGGAGGAGGGGGTCGAGCTGCGGTTCGTGCCGGGGCAGCCGAGCGAGGGGCGGGCGACGGCGGTGTATCTGCCGCAGCTGTGGCGCGCGGAGCAGGAGGTGGCGCGGCACCTGCGGCGGCTGCAGTCGGCGGAGCCGGAGGCGCGGGCGGCGGAGGGTGCTCTGGAGGAGTGGCTCAAGGGCGACAGGGCTGTGGCGGGGACGGCGCTGTCGGAGCAGCAGGGGGAGGCGGTGCGGCTCGCGCTGACAGAGAAGGTGCTGGTGCTCACCGGGGGCCCAGGTGTGGGGAAGACGACGGTGACGCGCGCGATGGTGGAGTTGTTCGAGCAGGCGGAGTGCGAGGTCGCGCTGGCGAGCCCTACGGGAAGGGCGGCCAAGCGGCTGTCGGAGGTGACGGAGCGGCCCGCGAAGACAATTCACCGGCTGCTGGAGATAGACCCGGTGGTGTGGGAGTTCCGGCGCAACGACGAGCGGCCGCTGGAGGCCGACGTGGTGATCGTGGACGAGGCCTCGATGCTCGATCTGGACCTGACATGGGCACTGATGCGGGCCATGCCCGACAAAGGGAGGCTGATCCTGGTCGGGGATGTGGACCAACTGCCATCGGTGGGGCCGGGCCTGGTGCTGCGCGATCTGATCGCGTCGCAGGCGGTGCCGGTGGCGAGGCTGACGGAGATCTTCCGGCAGGACCGAGAGAGCCAGATCGTGATGAACGCGTACCGGGTCAACGCGGGACGGAACCCGGAGTTCAGCGTGCCGCCGCGGCCGGGCGACGACTGTGTCCACCTGTCGGAGAATGAGGCGGACGGAGTGGTGCGCCGGGTGGTAAAGGTCGTGGGCGAGGACCTGCGGGCGGAGGGGTTCGAACCGTCGGAGATCCAGGTGCTCACGCCCATGAACAAGCGCGCCCTCGGCACGATCCGGCTGAACTCGGTGCTGCAACAGGCATTGAATCCGCCGCGGGCCGCGGCGCGGGAGGTGAAGCGCGGAGAGAAGGTGATCCGAGAGGGCGACCGGGTGGTGCAGACGGTGAACGACTACACTAAAGAGGTCTTCAACGGGGATGTCGGGACCGTGCTGGCCATTGATCCGGCGACAAAGGGCTTGACCGTACAGTTCCCCGACAACACCGTCCCCTATGACTTCGACGAAGTGGATGAGCTGGAGCTGGCCTACGCGCTGACGGTGCATAAGGCCCAGGGGAGCGAGTACCCGGCGGTGGTAGTGATCTGCCACGGAAGCCAGTACATCATGCTCCAGCGTAATCTCCTTTACACCGGCCTGACGCGGGCCCAGCGCAAATGCGTCTTCGTCGGGAACCGGCCGGCGGTCTGGACGTCGGTCAGAAACAACCGCCCGGCGAAGAGGTACACGCGGCTGCGGGAGTTGATGGCGGGGTAGGAGGTTGGGGGGGACGACTGCCGATTCGTCCCCCCCAACCTCCCTCACTCGGCTTGGGCGTTGGGTGGCGCCGGGATGGCGGCCACTTCGGGGCCTAGCCACCGGCGGGCGTAGGCACGCCCGCCTCTATAAGACGGGGTGTCAAGGGCCTCCTGCAGTTGTTGTTGTTCAGTTGTTGGCACTCAGCGGCGAGCGGCGAGTCGCGCTCTTTGGGCAGCGAGCCAGCCGAGCCGCCCTGCAATAGGAGCTCCGGGAGTCGC
>DAOVEW010000102.1 GCA_030668755.1 Bacillota bacterium
GCGACTCACCCGCAGAGCTGGATTTGCCGCGGCGCCTCAGCCTGTCCGACCGCGAGGCGGATGTTCTCACCGTGCTCTTTCCAAAGGCGCGGCCGAGGTTCTGAAGAGACTTCAGGACATCGAACCAGAGATGCCAATGGCACATCACATCTTGGAGCACATCTCGCAGGTCCCGGGGGGTGTACCCCCGATCAATACTATCCGGCGTTCTGACGCCGACTGCTTCCCCAGACTGTCTTTGATATCCTGGGCGTCATGCCGTAGTGTACCGAAACTAATCCGTGACCGCAACAAACCCAGGAATCGGCTGAGTTTCTGACCTGTCCTCTCTAGAAACCCAGTCCCGGCGTTGTGACGCTTGGGCCGGATGCCCTTGTTATACGGCGATGGAACCGGCCTGGCGGTCCTGCGACAAGATGCGGGTGTCCCGGAACACCTGACAGCGACTAAGCACCACCGGCCGGATTTAGTCCGACGTTGCCCTGTGTTGCCCGCGTCTAGGGCAGAAGATCGTCTTGACTTCCTTCGGCAACAGAGCGTGAATGTCAGCCTGACTGAGGCAACCTGGTCAGTTGTACGGAGGTGAACTCACGATGGCAATGGCTCAACGTAGGTTGGCAAAGGCGACTCCCCCTGGCTCGCGAAGGCCGGCAATGGAGCTCCGTCGCGAGGCCTCGGAGGATCTGAGCTGGGAGGCGGCAATTGAGCTGTTCATCGCGGGCTGGCGTGACGACCATCCCGGGATCAGGCCAGGGACACTGGAGCACTACCGAGAGCAGGTGGTCAACCGCATTGCGGCCTTCGCGAAAGAACGAGGCAGAGCCGCCGCCTGCGGCCAGCCCACCGGGCACTGACAACGAGCGCCCGCACGATCAGCGATATCGATGCCTCGTAGATCTGCACTATGCTGACTCCCAAAGAGAATGCGGCGCCCAAAGGCGCCGCCCATCGGTTGCAGATGATACTCGAAGGAGTCAGCACGAGCAAGCCAGAAGCCCGTTCACGGCGGTCCTATGGGCGCTCGACACCTTCAGCAGGGCCGAGAGGCCGTTCATGCCGCCCAGGATATCAGCGGGGCGGCAGCGAAGCGAAGACCCTCAGAAGCCCCAGATAGTGTTTTTCGGGGGGACAGGGAGGGTTGAAGATGGGTTCGACGTTCCATCTGCCGGAGTACTGCCCCCCGGACTTCGGGGCTCGGCCGCTACGAGATGCTCTGCTAGCCCGATGCGAGCCGGCACCGGAGGATGGGGTCCTACCAGACAACTTCCATGCGACGAGCAACCTGCCGGAATACGTACAGGTGGAGAAGGGTAAATGGGTGCTTTGTCCGGAGAGTCGCATGGATGCCGCCATTCTGGTCGATGGGCAAGCCCTTCGAGTGGTGGAGCCACGGGATGTCCGGAAGGGCGATCGCGTTGTCGTTGGGCGATCAGAGGACGGCGAGGATGGGGTCTTCGTCCATGTGAACGGGTTCGGCGCTAACGCAAGACCGTGCGGCAAGTTCCAGTTCAACGTGAGGCGGACTCGCGAGTCTCCTTTCTCGCATGACTACGATTCGCTGTATGAGCTCCTGCGTTATGAGCGAGAGAACCGCGGGTGGATCGTGTGGGTGCTGGGGCCGGCAATCTCCTTCGACAAGGACTCTCGCGATGCTATGGTTGCCCTTATCAACCATGGCTACTGCCATGCAATTCTGGCAGGCAATGCTCTGGCGACGCATGACTTGGAGGCCGCCCTCTATGGGACAGCTCTCGGCCAGGATATCTACCATCAACGTCGCCACCCGCTCGGCCACTACCACCATCTGGACGTACTCAACCGTGCGCGACGGTGCACTTCGACGGACAGCTTCGTCAGATCAGCTGGCGTGTCGGAAGGCGTCGTTGCGGCCTGCGTCGCAAAGGGGATCCCCCTCGTGCTTGCCGGCTCAATCCGCGATGATGGTCCGCTCCCGGGGGTTATTGCAGACGTCTACCAGAGTCAGCGCGAGATGCGAGTCCATGCTCGCCGCGCGACGACGGTGGTCGCAGTTGCTACCCAGCTCCACGCCATCGCATTTGGCAACATGCTGCCATCCTACCAGGTTTCCCCAGCAGGTGTCAGGCCGGTCTATTTCTACATTGTCGATGTCTCGGAGTTTGCCGTTGACAAGCTTACGAACCGCGGCAGCGCGCAAGTCACGAGCATTACGACAAATGCACAGGACTTCACGGTTAACTTGCGTCGCGCGCTTATACCCAGCAATGACCTGCCCCCCTGAACGTTACCCGTGGTGTCCAGAAACTCATCTGTGCCCCGAAGTGCCCTCAAAGCGGTCTCACGGGGCCTCGACACCTACAATAGGTACGGACCGACCCAGAAATCCATTCCCCAGTCAGGTTGGCTAGTCACCGGCTGGTTGTACTTCTCCTTGTGCTCCCCAATAACCCTATCCGGCGTGTTGGGTGCCGATAGTAGCACTTCTCTTTGGGGCTGTGGAAGGTATATCGGGCATCGGCGAATGGGCGGCCCCCGATGGAGTTGCCTGCTGGGATCGCAACGTAAGCCAGGTAGGGTGTGGCCGTGGCCTGCACCATCGGATTCGGCCCCAGGTGCGGAATAAACCGCTTGGAGGGGGGGGCGTGGGGTTCTCCGCATCGGGCCTCTCGCTGCGGTAGCATCGATTCAGCTTTGTTGGGGGACATCCATGGGCAACCGAGTGCTTGTAGTAGATGACGAGCCTGAAGTAGTCAGTGTAATCAGGGAGGCGCTGACGAGCGAGGGATTCTCCGTCTTGTCGGCCCGAGACGGTGCTGAGTGTCTGCGCAAGGTGGAGTCGGGGCAGCCCGACCTGGTGATACTGGATGTAAACATGCCGGGCATGAACGGGTTCAAGACCCTGCACGCGCTGCGCGAGAACGAGGACACGAGGAATCTCCCGGTCGTCATGCTGACGGTTCGCCACGAGCGCGGAGACGAGCTAGCCGGGTTGCTGGCGGGCGCGGACCTCTACCTCAAGAAGCCCTGCAATATGGAACGCCTGGTAGCCGGGGTGAAGCGCCTGTTGGAAGTGCCTGTGAAGCTGTAGACGGGGTGTGTTCTCTAGAAACCCTATGCGGGCACCCGGACGTGTCGCGCGAGTCCATGATAGCACACGCCAAAGGTGTCGGGTAGCATCGATTGGGAGCACCGATGCATAAGCGGGGGACAGACCGGCTGTGTTGGGCCACGCGTGCGGCGCGTCCGGACTGACCGATGATGAATTGTCCGTCTGCTACGCGGCGACTCGGTAGTACCGGTGATGTAGACCCCCGACGACGGGCACTGAAACGAGTTCGCCTCCGCCGTCTAGAACCGCCATGGTTGGCGTCTCCCCGCCCAAGCCCTGATGAGACCGAGCCGTGTGGTAGTACTGCTCCAGGTACTCCCGCAGGAGCCGTTCGAGATGTCCCTGACTCAACACGATCGCATGGTGCAGCAGCTCTCGCCGCAGCATTCCGATCATCCGCTCGATGTAGGGATTCTGCCACGGCGAGTCATAGGCGGTGCGCACCTCCTGGATGGCACAGCGCTCCAGGAAGGCCCGCACGCCATACCCGAAGATCCCATCGTTGTCCCGAAACACATAGCGTGGCTGTCTGCCGAACGGCGTCGCCTCCCGTAGCTGCTGAATCACCCACTCCATGGTTGGATGTGGGGTGATGGCGAGGTGCAGCACCTCTCTGCGGGCATGATCGAAGACCAGGAAGACATACAGGACCTGGAAGTCTATGGTGTTGACGGTGAAGAAGTCGATCGCCCAGGAGCAGTCGAGATGGTTCCTCAGGAATGTCAGCCAGGTGGTTGTCGCCGGGCGCGGCTTCCTGGGATTCACCATGTACTTGCGGACCGTGTCCTCTCCGGGGGCCTCGTAGCCCATGAGCAGAAGCACCTCCCGGATTCGCGCCGCGCCCCACAGCGGATTCTCCTTGCTCAGACGCCGGATCAGCTGCTGGATCTCAAGGGCCACCGGCTTCCGGCCCGCCTTCGACCTCCATCTCCACCACGCTCGGAAGGCCCGGGTGTGCCAGCGCTTCACCGTCTCGGGCTTCATGAGGTGCGCGAGGTCTTCCCAACCCTCCAGCACCTTGGAGAGCGCGACCCAGAGGAGGCGAAAGGCGGGGCTGAACTGGCGGCGTCGCCGCTTGCCTCTACCGGATCGGTTTAGCTCGAAGGCCAATTGGCTCTCCGCAGCCAGCACACGCGCGGCGAGCACGACCTTCGGCAGCAGCAGCGCCCATGCGAGTGTGAGCGCGTAGCAGGCCGTTTCCCAGAGAGCACCAAGGATACATCCGGCACTGAAGAAGAAGGTTGAAAGGGTATTCATGAGAGACAGGATAGCACCTACTCAGAGATGAAGGAATCGCCCAGGAGCCCCCGATAGGATTATTAGAGAGGACAACGGTCATAATGAAGTAAGCCCTCGGTAGTCCGGAGAATGCCCGTAGTTGCCAGGGGCACACCCAAACCGCGACTCCCCCCGGCGGCCTGTCGCACATCGCGCCCCGCCCGCCTCCACCAAGCCCTCCCCCACCAGCAGGACCTCCCACCGGTCGCGCCGGAGCGTAGATGCTCTGCCAAGGAGGCGTCGGTGACGTGGCCCGTAGGGCAGGCTTCTGCTGCTTGCCTGTCCGCAGCACGCTTGACTCCCTACGGTGCCCGTGCTAGTATCGTGCCGGTCGCGAGGTAGAGCTCGCGGCCCTCGTTGTCTGGGCGGACGGGTGCCCGAGCTGGACAAAGGGAGCAGACTGTAAATCTGCCGGCGTACGCCTACGGAGGTTCGAATCCTCCCCCGTCCACCAGCCTTCGCCAAGGCTTCGGCTGGCAGGAGAGGCCCACATAGCTCAGGTGGCAGAGCGTATCCTTGGTAAGGATAAGGTCCCCGGTTCGAATCCGGGTGTGGGCTCCACGATGCTTCGCTCCGACTTCGTCAGGTCTCCTCGGCGCTCTGCTATCGCCGAGAGGGACCCTCATCACCAGGGGTGCGGCGCTCTGCCTGTTCGTAGACCTCTCGCCGGTGGCCGATCTTGAGCACCCACACCTCGTTGCCTTGGATGCTGTAGATCACGCGATAGGCGCCAACGCGCAGCGACCACAGGCCCTTGAGGGTGAAGCGCAGGGGTTTGCCGAACCGCGCAGGATCAGCCGCGACCCGCTGCTCGATAGCACGCCTGATTCGCGCCCTGGTCTTGGCCGCAATGCGCGGCAGGTCCTCGCTCTTCACGAATGGGTGATAGAGCAGGCGAAAGGCCACCCGCTATTCCCAGACTTCAGAATGACGCAGGGCCTTCCGCCGCCTGAAGGAGTCCAGCCGCGCCTCCCCCTCGGCCGCCCAATGCGCCTCCTCCTCCAGATCCATCGCCTCTCGCAGCAAGTCGCGCGCCTTGCTGGACAGACTGACACCCTCGGCCTCCGCAGCCTTCTTCAGCCGTTCGTACAGCGGAGCCTCCAACACCGTCATCAGCCTCGGATTCTTCGCAGCCATGATCTTCACCGCCCGGGAGTGTAGCACAAGTGCACCACCAAGTCAAACAAACGCCGGAAGTGGGTGTGACCCTAGAATCTGGGTCTCTATCTAGGACGCATGAGCACTCTAGTTCCCTGTTCGGCAGGAGCGGGTCTCCTGCCCAAGCTGTTTACGGTTCGCGACTTCGGTGTT
>DAOVEW010000147.1 GCA_030668755.1 Bacillota bacterium
AGGTCCCACCAGGTGTTGTCGCGGCGGAACTCGATCTGCGCCAGGGGCCGCGCTTCCGCGAATAGCTGATTGGCTTTGACCTCCATCTCGGTGGGAGCGTAGCCTGCGGTGGTCAAGCGCGGGTGGGACGTGTAGTCCTGCAAGGGCTGGCCGCCGCGAGTGACCCGGAACTCCAGATCGAGGCCGGCGGGCGCGGCTGGGTGGATCCAGAGAGACCAGAGGTCCTCCGAGAAGTCCTTCTCCCCATAGACGAGCGATGCCGTCTGCCCGTCGCTGTGCTTGGCCTCGCCGCCGACGAAGTTTCCGCTGTCGGCGAAGGTTGGAGTGGAGAGACGCTGGGTGGTGATGTCCTCTCCGTCTGCGAACCACGTGCTCGGGTAGAGCAGCGGCATGTCATATGGCGGCACCGCGACGCTTCCCACGGGGCGCCAGAGGTTGCTCCCAAAGGCACGGTATTCGATCTGTCGAGCGACCGAGAAGCTGTGCCGGCCCCTGTGCTGAGACTGGACGCGCAGCAACATGTGGCCGCCCGGGGCAACGGCGGCGAGGTTGCTGTTCTCGCGGCGCAGAGGCGAATTGCTGGCGGGCGGCGCGTCATCGGCGAACCAACGAAAGCTTGTCTGGCGCATGGGGGAGGTGGGCATCAGATCTGGCCTCCCATGGCGGCCGCCGGGACGACGACGCTGTTGAGCTGGAGCACGCGACCCAGGGAGCCGGCGAATGCCCGCGCGGCTCGCTCGCCGGCTTCTTCGCCCTGCCCCGTGATCTGGACAGCGCCGGGGGCGACGTTGACAACGACCTCGCGCTGCTGGAGCCCTATGAACGGGAGGTCGAGCCAGGTGTTCGCGAGTCCCGAACCGCCGCGCTCGGAGGGAATGAGCGTGGAAATGGGGCGGTAGACGCTGTGGGCGATGTTGTAGAGATAGGCCTGGATCTCGAATGCCTCGGGCGGATTGAGCCACTGGCGGCGGAGCTCCTCCTGCTGCCTCGCCGTCTCGGCGTGGTCGTCGCCACCGCCGAACAACCCGCCAAGCATTCCGCCCAAGACCGCGCCGATGGGGCCTGCGACCGCGTAGCCGACGGCGCCCCCGATGCTGCCGTAGAGCTGAGAGCGCGCGCCGGATCCGGTGACGCTCGCGCCCATTCGTCCATAGCCGGTTCCCGAGACCTGCCTTCCCGCCACAAGCACGGGCAGGGGCGAGAGGTCAGATTTCACCTGCGCGCCGCCGAGCACGCTCTCCCGGCGGAGCGCGCGCAGGAAGCCTGTCTCGATCGCCTCCGCCGTCAGTTCCCGCGCGCGAGTGTCCGCTGTATCGGGGGCGGCCGCGAGCGCCGCGGCGGTGGCCAGCATGGTGCGAGAGGCGCTGAGCATCATCTCGGCCGCGGACTCGATCGGTGCGCCGCGGCCGATCAGCGGCTCAATCGGATTCATGTCTCCGCTCGCGAAATCGGATGTGGCCATCTGCGTGCTCCTAGGGAATCAGGCCCGCCCGGCCAGTGCGGCCCCTCGGCCGAGAGGAGCGCGATCGCCTCCTTCAGCCACCAGGGCAGTGCGAGCAGGGCGGGGTCGAGTGGATTTCGATAGGCGCCTGGATAGCGCCGACAGATCAGGTCGTTGAGTCGGAATCCTGGGTGGGAGCAGAGGATTTTGGGAGCGTCCCTCCTTGCGCCGGTTCCAGCTCCCGGTAGGCTCTCCGGAGCTGCTCCTTCACCGCGGGATGAAGCTCTTGCACTTGCGGGAGCTTCTCGAAGTATGGCTTCTCGTGGTCGTCGGCGCGCCTGACCGCGCGCAGCAGGACCCAATCGTCACAGGTGCGCGCGAACGTATTCCAGCACTCGATGTCGATACGCCGCGGGAGGGCCAGCTCCGCGAGCTCCTCCTGCGGGAGCGCCAGGAGCTCTTCGCGGCGCGCCTTCTCCACCTCTTCGAGGCGCGCGGCGCGTTCCACGGCGCGCCACCGGCATTGGTCCTCGTGTGCTGCCATCCGATGCGCGAACTGCTCGGACGTCTCCCCGGCGGCCGTGTCGCGGCGGGGCTCCACCGGGTCGGGCATCTTCGGCCGCAGTCGGGACTGCATCTCGGCGCGCTCGCCCTCGATCACGAACTCGGCAAGGTCGCTCGGCGGGGCAAGCAGCAGGGCCTCCGCGAGGGCCCGTCGGCGCTCGCCGTCGGCGCGGAACTTCAGCAGCTTGCGCTGCATCGCTTCGTGTCCGCGCTCGAACGCCTCCGTCCGGTCGCCGATGGTCTGAATCCAGACCTCTTCATAGCGATCGCCGAACTCGACGCGGAGCTGTTTGCCCCAGACGCCCATCTGGGAGAGGTCGAGGCGCTTTGCATCAGATTCGAGCATGTTGTCACTCCTGAGCAAGCAGCAGGTCACCGCACTTAGACCGTGTGAGCCGGGCTGTGGGCCGCGGCAGCGACCTGGGACGGATGGTCGCCCCTGCAGGTTATGTGCAGGTTAGGAACCTGCGCCACGGGGAACGCAAGATGCCCGTCGGAGGGGCATTCTTGTGGGTAAGAAATTCGCTCCTACGGGAGCGGCGGATGGCCGCCCTACACAAGAGCCTGGTGGCCAGGCAAAGTCCTGGCGGCAGATCGGGGCTGGTTCCCGCTGCAATCCTGCGGCCTGCTGCGACCCGGGTGAGCTGGCGGGAATTCTCTGGCGGCGCGTGAAGCCACCCTGTCGGGCTAGTGCTCGACGCGTGCGCCAGGACTAGCCCGCATTGCCCACATTGTCTGAAGGAGCACCGCTGGGCCTCTTCGGCACTTGACGCAAGGGCAGGAAGGCGAGGATGGCGTCTGTCTTCGGACGGAAGCCCTCAGGAACGCGCTCGATCAGGCCCATGCGCACGAGCGCGTTCAGGTCTCTTGACACCGTACGCCCCGTCTTCCCTCCATATGCCTCGGCGATGCGGGGACTGACACTGCGAATCTGGTCTCTCGGTACCGGTTCGGGTTTTGCGGAGAGGTCCAGAACCAGGTCCCTTCGCCGCTTGGCCGCTAGCGTAGCATCGTCCCGGAAGTGAGCGTGGACGTAGTCGCGCCAGGTGATAGACAGTTGCTGGTCTCGTATCGTACGAAGCTGTTCCCTGAGACCGTCAACGAATCCGCGCAAAGCATACTCAATGAAGCGGAGCATGCCAACACGTGGCTCAGTGGCCTGGTCGAGCTGCCGATAGTACTCCTCGCGGGTTTCGTTGTAGAAGTTGCTGAGTAAGTGTGCGGCCGGCGTGGGAGTGCCGGCGGAGACGAGTAGCTGGAACTCTACCAGTCGGGCCGTGCGACCGTTGCCATCGCCGAAGGGATGGATCCACGCGATGTATAAGTGAGCAACTATCGCCTTGAGCAAACCATCTGCTATTGGGTGCATTCCCGGGACCCATTCAGGTTGGCTTAGCCATCCGCATAGCTCTTGAAGGAGGAATTCACAGTCCTGAGCTGGCGCGCCGTGATACCGACCGACGACCGCCGGATAGGTGCGAATCTGGCCGGGAACGACCTCCTGGCGTACCTCTAGGTCCCGTAGCGCCAAGCGGTTATAGTGCCTGATCTGATCTGGGGTGAACGGTAGATCCTGGCCTTCGACGAACCTGGCGGCGATCTCGTTAACGGCGGCGCTTACGTTGTCCACCTCCTGCCCCAGGTACTCCCTGGATGGCGGAAGCGTACGTTTGCCCGCCACGCGCTGCAACACTTCATCCTCGGAGAGGGTGTTCCCCTCAATGGCTGTAGTAGCCCTTACTCCCTTCGCAAGGTAGAGCTGGTGGAGCCTATCCCTTACCGCCGGCTGTAAGGGGACCCCCGCGATATGCTCACACTTCGAGCAGGCCTCACCGAGACTCAGCCAAAGCTCCGGTGGTGCATCGCGCAGGGCAAGCTCAAACGTGAGCCAGGGATGCGTCTTGCGGTATTTCCGGTCGGATGGCTGCTGCAATGTCCGCATCAGTGTCTCGGTCCCATGGGGCTCCCACGCGCTGGAAGCCCGTAGAGTCGCCATGGGGCCTATTCCACGGCATCATCCAAAAACCCCCTCGAAATGTCCTCTGAAATGTCATGCGATATGTCCGAGGTCTTGTCCGCTTAGCTGTGCAGCGGACGGGAGCCTCACACAAGCCGGGACACGGAGACGCCGCCCGGCAGAAGGAGCTAGTAGCCGGGCTGGGAGTTCCACAGCCGGCACAACGCATCCACAGGCGGCGACTGGCTCGTGTCCAGCAGCGCCTCGAAGGCGATGTCGTACAGCAGCCGCCCGGGGACCAGAGGGACATTTGCGGAGAAGTACCGCACGTGCGGCAGCTCGATCTCGAGCCCGTAGCCCCACGTGCCGACCACCGCCGGCCCGGCGATGCGGAAGCGCACGCTCGTCGGCTCACCGGTCACGAAGGCCTCGTGCGCGGCTGTGGACTCGAAGGCCATCCTGAAGCGGCCGCCCACGGAGAATGCGCCGGCCGGGAGTCTGCTCAGCTTGCCGCCTCCGCCGGCACTCCAGATATCGTCCACGAGGCCGTTGGCGATGCGGACGAGGAACTCCTCTGTGTCCGCGTTCGGCTCCCCTCCGAACTCCGCGGTGAGTCCGTTGTGGTGCAGGGGCTCATCCGCCGGATAGGACGGGCTGGAGGGCGAGACCAGCGCTTCGTCTCGGCCGCGGCAGTCCACGTCTATGACGAGAGTGCGGCCCGGCGCAAGCGAGAGCGTGAGCTGGTTCACGCGGACACCGCTCACCTGACGGCTGGTGAGGCCGCCCATGTTCTGCTCCACGGTAAGGGAGGGCAGGAAGGTGGTGTCGCAGCGCGTGAAGGTGTGCT
>DAOVEW010000164.1 GCA_030668755.1 Bacillota bacterium
TCCAAAGCCCAATGCCATCAGCATCTTCCTTTCTTCTGCCGCCGCGCCGCCGGCAGCCGCAGCTGCGCCCGCACCACTTCCAGCAAATCGCTCACTGGCTCGCCCTGCTGCGCCCGGCGCAGGAGCTGAATCCGCATCCCCTCCACCGCCTCGTCGCCGAGCGCGGCCGCCCCCAGCCGCTCCGGGAGAGAGCGGAAGCAGAACTCCTCCATAATCACCTGCTGTGGCAGCAGCGCCGCGTCCAGCTTCGCAAGTCGCGCTGCGATTGCGTCCCCATCCACGACGACCTGCCGGCCCCGCCGGTCGCGCACGCGGTCGCAGCTCACGAGGGAGCGCTGCACGACCGCATCCGGTACCTCGACGCCGAACAGCCGGAGCCGCCGCGCCTCCTGACGGGCGGCCATCCGGGCCTGGGCCTCCGCGCGGTCGGGCTCCCTTGATGGCACGAGCCCGAAGAGGCGACACGCAAGCGGTCGGCGCTCGTAGATCGTGCAGCGGGATGATTCGAGGAAGATGCAGGCCCGGCCTGGGTCGATCCACGAGAAGATCAGCTCGCGCAAGGCGCTGCGGAGAAGCTGCTCCCGGCGCTGCACCGACACTCGTGCAAGCAGGTCGAGCAGGTGAAGGTATTCGATGTAGAATATGCCCGGGCTCTCGAAGCAGCATCGGGCGCAGTTCTCGCACTTCGTGTCGGGGAACTCGTCGTAGACGCGTCCGAGGGAGTCGAAGAGCCGCAGTCGCCGCGCCCGACGAAGCATGCGTTGAGGGTCGGCACAGGCAGATCCCTGAATTGCATTCCTGTCCGGATCGAGCACTACATCAGCCGTTTGAGCCGTTCGGCCACGTGGGCGAAGATCTTCTCCTCGTCAAGCGTCCGCAGCTCCCGATCCACCATCAGGGGCCGTCCGTTCACAAAGACCGTTCTCACGTCGCCGGCCCGTGCCGCATAGACGAGGTGTGAAACGACGTCGTGTGGCGGAAACAAGTGAGGCTGCCGGAAGTCGAGCAGAATCAGATCCGCCTTCCACCCCGGCTTGATCTGCCCCACGCGGTCACCTATGCCCAGTGCACGCGCCCCCCCGCGGGTCGCCATAGCAATTGCCTGATGAGCGGTCACCACAGTGGGGTCACGCGCCTGGAGCTTGTGGAGGAGTGCTGCCAGGCGCGCCTCCTCAATCATGTCGAGGTTGTTGTTGCTCGCCGCCCCGTCGGTGCCCATTCCAACGATGGCACCCGCGGCCAGCAGCCGTGGGATGGGCGCCGTGCCGGAGGCCAGCTTCATGTTGCTCCCGGGGTTATGCGAGATGCCAACTCGCTTCTCGACAAGGGTGTGGATGTCGGAGTCTGTCACATGCACGCAGTGGGCGGCCAGCACCGGTGAGATGTCCAGCAGCCCAATCTCCTCCAGCCGGCCCACATCAGTCTTCCCGAACTGGCGCAGGCTGTTCTGCACCTCCTCCTCGGTCTCGGACACGTGGATGTGGATCCCGACGCCGGTCTCCTGCGCCCCTTCCACCACCCTCTCCAGGAGATCGTTGGGGCAGGTCCACGGGGCGTGCGGGGACAGCATCGTCACCAAGAGACCATCCCCTTTGCCCTTCCATTCCCCCGCGAGCTCAATCGCCCGCTCCAAGCGGTCCTTCGCGTCGGGGAGAAGCGCCAGCACCACTCCGGAGACTATCCCGCGGATCCCGCTGTCCAGCACCGCGCGCATCGTCGCCTCGGGATAGTGATACATGTCGTTGAAACAGGTTACGCCTCCGCGGATCATCTCGGCGATGCCGAGCAGCGAGCCCCAGTACACGTCTTCCTCGTTCAGCTTCATCTCGAAGGGCCATATCCGCTCTTGCAGCCAGGGGACGAGTGGCATGTCGTCGGCATAGCCGCGGAGCAGCGTCATCGCACAGTGCGTGTGCGCATTGACCAGGCCCGGCAAGGCTACCATGCCCTTGGCGTCGATTCTCCTGTCAGCAGTCGTCCCTCTCGGCGTCTCGCCGCTGGCCCAGAGTCCGGCGATCTCCGCGCCCTGGATCAGTATGTCCGCTTCCGGCAACACCCGCTCCTCGTCGTCCATGGTGACTACGGCTGCATTCTCGATGAGCCAGCTTGCCAATCGTGTTCCTCCGTACGAAGGCTCTCGGCGCGCCTAGGCGTCTTCCACTGTCAGAGCGACGATCTTGATCCACGGGGCGCGCGGCAGTTCGAGGCTCACTGCCTTGCCCGTCGGCGCCGACAGAGTGACATGGTGCAGGTACACAGCCGTGCTGGGATCGTCCGCCGCCAAGGTGCGTACGTACGGCGCGTATGCCCCGACCGGGACACCCTCGACCCGCTCAGTCCAGGATGGAATGACGGCCGCCACAGTGTCCACTTCGCCGCTCTCTCGCGCCAGCCCGAAGTGCGCCTCGCCCGTTCCGGCCGTGCTCGCGATAAGCAGATGCACCCGCGCCGCGGCGAGCTCGCCCAGGGGGATGGACTGGCCCGCACAGGCCACTGCACCGCCTGTGCCGGATGATGTCTCAGGGAAGGCGAAGGGCATCCTGCGCTCAGGCGTGCCAGGCGCGTAGTAGCCGCTCGGATACACCTGCTCCCTCGGACCTGACCGATCGGGAGGGAGACACTCGGCCGGCAGGCTCTGCCCCCGTCCGTCGAGGTCCCCGCGCGCGCGGTATGTCTCCGCAGTGACCGCAATCACGTTCGCGAAGTTCGACAGATCCACCGGTCGAACATGCGGTGCCTGCACGAGGACTGGCAATACCAGGAGGTCGCCATGTCTCCCTCTTTCGTGAGCGGCCTCCCGTTCGCTGGAGCTTCTCCCCTCCCACATGACCCAGTACGGGCCGGGCACCGATGGCGCGAAAAGCGATGTCTCCATGACCAGCCTACCGCCTGGCTCTACGTCTGAGGGGAGCTGTGTCGCGACCGCGCTGCCCGGCACGGGCCTGCCGTCCCAGTAATACCAGTGCGAGGTCACGCGGGCATCGTCGGCGCTCCAGCGCCGGCGGCCGGCATTCGCCAACGTGAGGTCCGCACTTGCGGTTTCCGAAGTCAGCATCTCGGCCGGTGGGAGGGCAGACTGGAGTACGAGTCCCGAGTCGTAGGCGGCCACTTCCACCGCCTCTTCCGCCGGCCGCCACCCTGCACTGGAGAACCACTCGTCGTCGTGCGTCAGAAGGTCCCACTGCACCCGATAGTGCCACAAATCCACTGGGCCGGGCGCCGTCAGGGGCTGTCCCTGCGCGGTGGCGGCCGTCACCGGAATCATGACGGACACCACTTCGCCCGGCGCGACCTCGCGCGGCAGCTCTGCCCGGGCCGTCTCCCAGACGGCGATCTCCCTCGCCTCCGGAGAGGTCAGCGTCAGGTTGTCCCGATAGCGGATCCAGTGGTAGGAGAGCCGGGTCTCGCCGGGCCGCCACGCCGCGCTCCCGTCGTTCCGGAGCCGCACCACGACGTTCTGAGTCGCGCCGGCCTCGAGCGACGATGGCAGCGAAGTGCTCACCACCTCCGCGCAGTGATCCGGCGGCACGCCTACCGTGATTGGCACGGTGAGCTGGGCCACCGTGCGGGCGAACCACTGGGATCGCAGGTACGCGACTTTGCTGCGAGTCACGTTTAGCGAGAACAAATAGTCCCCGGGCGGCAGTGGGTTGCCGCTGTTGTCTCTCGTCGAGATGACGGCCGGCAGGCGGCGCGTCGCTCCGGCCGGAACGTCCAGCCGCTGCGCCGCATTCTTGCTCCGCACGATCTTCCCGTCGGAGCGGCGCACGATCTCGCAGTCGACGCTGATTCGCCGGCCGGTGTGCAGATCTTCCGTGCTCAGGTTCTCAACCACGAACTCGACCACGTAATCGGTCCCGGGCCTCAACACACGCGGCACTCGCTGCTGCTTCAGCCGGAGCCGACGGGACTGCTGCTCGCCGAGGCGCGACTGGAAGTACCGGGTCATGTCCACGTGGGCGATGCCGTACTGGCGACTGGGACATATCTCGGTTCCCTTCTCGAAGTCGTTCCAGCTGTCGATGATGATCAGCTCCGGCTCCACTGCCAGCGCCCGCTGCCAGTCGCCTCGGTACGCGCTGGTGCCTCGGCGGAGTCGGATCTCCCCGTCGGCCCCCGGCGGCGGGCAGCGGCCTGGCGAGAGCGCAACCGCAGTCGCGCCGCCCGGCGCCGATTGGGCGAATCCCGTGCGTGCAGGGAGGCTGATGTATGTATGGAAGCCCTCCACACCGCGGCTGCGCCACGAATTGCTTCCCATCCACTCCAGGCGCGCGCCGCCGAAGTCCTCTGCGAATCGCTCCCTACAGAAATCAACGAACCGTCCGTCCCAGCCGGCCAGGCCCTCCGGCTCGCCAACGAAGACGGGAACGCCGCCGCGCCGACCCTCCTCCGGCCGCGCCCCAATCTCGGCCCAGAACTCGCGCGGCACTCGGAGAAAGAACTCCCGGATCATTCCATAGGTCCTGCGCTGTCCGGCCTCCGAGCTCAGGTCCACGTCCGTCAGTGCTCGCGTGTCGAGCATCATCCC
>DAOVEW010000033.1 GCA_030668755.1 Bacillota bacterium
ATCAGGAAGTGTTCCTTCACCCGGCTCCTGGGAATGCGGTAGTACGCCATGTGCCACATGATCTGGAGCCGCTGCAGGGGAGAGTAGCGTTTCCGGCAGGGAGCGTCAGCGTCGCGTGACTTGAGGAGGCGGTTCTCGGACTTCAGCCGCCGGTTCTCATCCCGCAATCGGGCCAGCTCGCCTACCTCTCCGCCCACGCCAGCGGATTGCACGAGATGGAGCAACCGCTGCTGTCCGGCAGACTGCGCGCTCAATACCATGGATCGCACCCTCAGGGCCGCGGCTGTTCGGATCACTTGCACAGAGGCACCGTCCACAAGAAGGAACGGCACCCGAAGGTGCCGCCCAATGGTCCTACATAGTAGAATGACCCTCGCCCGCGCACAAGCTCGGAGACCGCTCAGGCGTGTCCCATCGCCATTTGACACCGACATGGCGTCGCCTTCCGAATCCAGCCATGCAGGGCTCTCTCTTGAGCCCCGGATGAGCAATTGCGGAGTATACACCGTCTGTGGGCGATTTCTGATACCTGTCCTCGGAAAGATACCTCGTGCGGCGTCTTCTCCTGACACTTGGTCTTGTCGTGATCGCGGGACTGGTCTATCGCGTGCTCGGCCAGTCAGCTCGGCCGCGGCTCCTGTGGCCGGTCAGCGGACGTGTGGTCTCACCCCTGGTCGCCGACGGCCGGTGGATTGGCTGGCTTGAGGAGGATGACGACGCGTGCCACCTGGTCATCGCCCCACGCGGGGGCGGGGCGCACCGGACTGTCCTGTCCCGCAAAGGTCTTTCGGGGCTTGCCATGGACGGCGATTATGCCTTCGTCGCACAGACCGAAGCCGGGCCGGACAAGATTGGCGGCGCGCTTGTCCAGGTCGCGCTCCCCGGCGGCAGTACCGCCAAGATCGCTTCCCTGCCCAGTGTGGCCGACGAGATCATCTCCTCGGAAGGTTGGCTGGTCTGGCGCAGCACCGGTGGACCGGCGCTCCCGGGCGTTCGCTTCGTCGTCGCCGCCGCGCCGCTCATCGTTATCCACGCCCGACGGGTAGAGGGCGGGAGTCTCCACGTGGTCGCTGTCGTTCCCTGTGACGACATCTCCACCATCACAGAAGTCGATCTTCTCGGCGTCCTCAGGGAGGAAGCCTACTGGCTCGAGCGAGGCAATTCGGCCCGGGGGCTTCGGACCCGCGTGCGACGCGCGCCCTGCGAAGGTGGCGATCCCGACACCGTCGTGGAAGAGCCGGGCCGCAGGACCGCCGCCCTCGAGAGCAACACGCTGGGTTGGACGGCACCATCGCTCGACGCAGGCGAGGCCAACACCTTCGCCTCCGTCAAGCGGCTGCGCATAGATGAGTCCGAGCCCCAGGTTATCGCTGACTGGCTCAGCCCGAGCGCGGTTGTGCTGCTGTCCCAGGGCCGTGTTTACGCCCAAGACAGGAGTGGCCTCTGGCGCCTCGGGAGCCAGCGCAAAGACCAGCGACGTCTGTTCTCTGCCCCTGTCGGAGTGCGCGCGGTCTCCGCCATCGGCGACCAGGAGTTGTTAGTGATGTGGCAGCAGGGCAGGTCTGCTGTTGCAGCGCGACCGCTTACGTGGTGGGCGAGAACAAGGGCAGCCGTGTCGTTCTAAGGATTAGAGCTGTGCAGCGAATGAGAAAAGAAGTTCCTCCTCTCCTCGGAGTCGCACTAATCTTGATTGCGCTCGCTGCGGCGCAGCTTCTCTACTGGCGCGCCCTCATGACCGATAAGAAGTTGCTCTCGCCGGGCGGCGGCCGTGGAGGCGGAACCGGGGCCGAGGCCGATTTGCCTGGGGGCCTGCCCGATGTCACTGTCGACACGGTCGCCGGCCAGGGTGATCCTGGCTATCGCGATGGCTCCGCGTTGAATGCCCTTTTCGACGGACCGGCTGCGCTGGCCCTGGCTCCTGACGGCGCGGTCTATGTTGCCGACAGCCGGAACCACGTCATCAGGATGGTCTCGCCCGGAGGCCAGGTCTCCACGGTCGCCGGGGGCCCGGGAGAACCGGGCTGTGCCGACGGATCCCGCGCGGAAGCACGGTTCTCCGCTCCGGCCGGAGTCGTCGTCGGACCCGACGGCAGCCTGTTCGTCGCCGACACTGGCAACCACCGCATCCGGCGAATCGATCGGGACGGAACCGTCTGTACCTACGCTGGCGCCATGACACCAACCGATGATCTTGGCCGCGAAGTCGGCGGCTATCTTGACGGACCCGCCGCCCAGGCGCAGTTCCGTTACCCGGTCGGCCTGGCCATCGATTTAGCCGGCTCGGTCTATGTCGCCGACGCGGGCAACCGATGTGTCCGCCGCATCTCGCCAGGCGGCGAGGTGGCGACGCTCGCCGTCGAAGGTAAGGATTCCCTCCAGAGCCCGACCGGAGTCTGCCTGACTTCCGACGGTCGGATTTGGGTCGCAGACACCTCTGGGCATCGGCTGTGGAACGGCCCGAAGGGCGGGCCGCTCGCGCCATGGCCGGGAAACGCCACTGACGCCGGGAAGGGCTTCGCGCCGGCCGACATCGCCGCACTGCGAGAGGCATCCAGTCAGGAATGCGTCTACGTGGGAGACTCGGCGGCGGGCGGTCTGTGGCGCATAGACAGCGGGCGCCTGACCCTCATCGCCGGCCAGCCAGAGGCAGGAGTCTCATTCCAGGACGGCGCCGGCGACGTCGCCACGTTCAACTGCCCCGCCGGACTCGCATCCGGCGCGGCAAGCGCGCTCTATGTCGCCGACTTCGGCAATCAGCGCATTCGCCGCGTGACATTGCCTCCGGCCGCAAAGGAGAAGGACTGAGTGCAAGTAGAGATCACCGGACTGCGCAAGGTGTACCCTGGGGGCGTGGTCGCGCTCAAAGGCCTGGACCTGACGATTCCTCCCGGCATCTTCGGCCTACTCGGGCCAAACGGCTCGGGCAAGACGACGCTCATGCGCATACTCGCCACTCTGCTGGAACCCACAGCCGGCAACGCCCGAGTGGGCGGGTACGACGTCCGCACGGAGAAGGCGTCCGTTCGTGAACTCCTGGGCTACTTGCCCGAAGAGTTCGGCTTTTACCCCAACCTCACCGCCTACGAGATGCTCGATTACCTCGCTCTCCTCGGCCGGATCAACGACCCAAAGGAGCGTCAGGCACGGATCGAGCAATCCCTCCATCGGGTCGATCTCGACCAAGTGACTGGCCGCCGCGTCGGAACTTTCTCCAGTGGCATGAAGCGCCGCCTCGGAATTGCCCAGGCGATCCTCAACAACCCCCGGGTCCTCATCTTGGACGAGCCGGCCTCTGGCCTCGATCCGGAGGGCCGGGTCCGCCTCCGGGATCTCTTGGCGGAACTAGCCGGCGACCGTGTCGTGATCCTCTCCACACACATTGTGAACGAGGTCGCCTCAATCGCCCAGCGTCTCGCCATACTCCGGCGCGGCCAATGCCTCTTCAGGGGCCGTCTCTCCGACCTCCTCGAGCCGCTCAAAGGCACGACCTGGATCATCGATATCAACGAGGATGAGCTGAGCCGCGTGCGACAGGATTTCGAGGTCACAGGCGTCTTCCGCTCTGCCACCGGCATGCAAGTCCGAGTACTCGCCAACGCCATGTCCCATCCCAGAGGCCATGCTACCGAGCCGACCCTCGATGACGCATACGTCGCCCTGATGAATCGAGATGCCGCCCAGACAGACCCTCCTTGCGAGCGGGACGCAGAGCAAGATGAGCCGGCCTGACCTGCCCCAACTCGTCGCCCTCTTCGCGCAAGAGTGCCGCATCGCCTTCCGCGGCGCTACTTTCTGGTCGCTCGCCGCCGCTAGTGCCCTGGTTGCTGCTTGGCGCGCCGCCACTCCTGGGACCACCTCCGCTATCGCGGCCTATCGCGCCGCCGAGGTGATACTGCTCGGCCTCGGCGTTCTCGCCATCTTCCTCGCAGCCGCCTCAGCTGCCCGCGACCGTCGCCAAAGAGCGGCGGAGCTAGTCCTCGCGAAGCCGCAGGGCAGCAGCCCCTCTCTCGTCCTGCTCCGCTTCGCAGCCGTCTGGGTATCCCTCGCGGTCATCAGTGCCATCGCGCTCGCCGCCACCTCCCTCGCTCAGATCTCCGTCTCCGGAACCGCTTGGCATCCCTATCCATATGCTCACGCGCTGGCCCGCACCCTCCTGCCAGTCGGCCTCGCTGCTGCCCTCGGCTTCTCCCTCTCCACGATCTTCACCACCTCTCTCGCCTCGGCAGTGGCCGCCATCTACTGGGTCATCATCCCGCTCACTCGTCCTCATGTCGCCACCGTCTTCGACTTGACCCTCTCCCAACACTGGCCCTTCGCCGCTCTCCTCACGGCCTTGCTCATGCTCCTCACGGCTGCCTTCTACGCTCGCCCGATCCGCGACCGCGGCCCTGCAACCGCCCACCTCGGCTGGGCCGTAGCTCTTCTTCTCCTCGCCGCAAGTGTGGCAGCCTACTCTGTCGCCACCAACGGCGCAGATGCGTTGCTCGACCCCGACCCCATCCTCTCCGCCATCGCGGCGCAATCCTGCCTGGCCGATCCGCGCGCCCCTGGCTTCTGGCTTCCAGACGCGCACGGCCGCCTAATCGCCCTGAGCGATCATACCAACCGCCCGATCGTGCTTACGTTCTGGGGACCTGCTGTCGGCGAGTCGGCCCGCTCGCTTATCTTGATCCGTAATCTCGCGGCCGAGTCCCGCTCTTTGGGTTTCGCGCGCATCGCCGTCTGCGTTGACCGAGACCGTGCGGCCATGCAGCCCTTCATCGGCGATGCTGGATCTGACACTGTTATGCTCTGGGATCGCGGCCGCCACTTCGGCGATGGCACCTACGCAGGCGACTCGCCGGCCGCCGTGGCCTACGATGTCGGCGAACTCCCTACAACATTCATCCTCGACCGCGAGCGGCGCGTTACTGGGCGCATCATCGGCGATGCTAGCCCCGATCGCGTGCGCGCCGAGGTGACTCGGGCAATCGGACGATGAGCAACCAGCTTCCCACCCCGCGGGAGAGGTCGTCCGGTCTCTGGGCCTACAATATCCGCATACTCCTCGGCAACAGCTACTGGCTTATCATCACCCCCATAGCTGCCGCGCAGCTCGTTCTCTTCTGGAACATGGCCGTCGTGAGCATGTCCAGCCCCGCGCGCTCCGCCGGGACCGTAGAGCTCGTCGCCCCTATCCTTGCGGCGTTCCTCTGCGCGCACGCTCTCGCCCCTGAGCAGGGCAGCACCGATGAGCTGATATTCGTCCGCCCCGTCTCCATCGAGCGCATTCTAATCCTGCGCGTGGTCGCCATCTTTGCCTTCATCCTCCTCGCCTTGTCCCCCGTCCTCACGCTCTACCAGCTCAGGGTTGACGCCTTTCCCCTCGCCATGACGCTGCTTGCAACTCTCCCCTCCATGCTATTGCTCTCCATGCTGGCCCTTGGGGTCGCCAGCGCCGTCCGCCAGCCACTCCTCGGCTTCGCCGCCGCCGGCGCCTATTGGACTCTTGACCTCGTCACGCGCGGCTACCTCAACCCGATCGTCTCCCTGCATACCTACTCCGGATGGCTCTCAGGTCTTCCATTCTCTGAAGTCTGGGCAGTTAACAAGCTTGTGCTCGTCGGCCTTGCGGGGCTCCTCTACTTCTGGGTCCGTAGCATGCTCGGGAGGCCCGCTGCCCCCCTTCGCTTTCGGGTAGTCGCCGCTCGGTCGGTGCTCGCCGTAGCCATCGTCTTCGTTTACCTCGCCACTGGTGCCGGCTACAAGCTTGCCTACGGCCTTCATCGCGAGAAAGACCTCGGTTCTCGCGCCCATATCTGGTACCAGACCCAATTCGGCTCATACGGGCCCCTCCCAGTTCCTGGCCTCTTCGGCCCCGCCTTTGCCCTCTACCTTGATGCCGCGACCGGGGCCGCTCCCATGAGAGAGCAAATCCTCGGCTCGGGTGTAACCCAAGCCGACGTCTCGCGCCTTAGGAGTCTCCAGCAGCGCTACCCCAACAGCATCTGGGCCGATAACGCGCAACTCCTCATTGCGCTCGAGGCTCTGGCGCGGCCCGCCAGCCGGCCCATCGTGCTCATCGCATACGAGGCCGGTAAGAAGGAGCCTTCGAGGCAGGTGATGGGGGATGATCTGGACGCTGCGAGAGTCGAGTTTGAGGCCCTCGTGGATCGCTACCCGAACAGCCCGTTCGCCGCGTTCGCGCTCTCGAAGCTCGCCGGGATCGGCCTGGGGACACTGGACCTGGACTTGGCGATCTCTGCCTATGAGCGCCTGGTGCAGCGTTACCCCCAGGCCGCCGAAACTCTGCAGGCAGCAACAGATCTTAGTACTTACTACCTCAACACTGGCGAGCCCGAACGGGCTCTGAAAGCGGCCGACCTGGCCACCAGCCTCTCCCCCTGGGATGTTCAGGCCGAGGCCCTTCTGGCCGCAGCCCGCGCCGCGGAAAGCGCTGGGAAGGCCGACATCGCCCGCGATAGATACACTCGCGCCCGGGCCGCTGCCTCCACGGCCCTCGACCGCGCAATCCGCGGCAAGAAAAGCCCAAAACATCTCCCAAAGAGCCAGCTCTTCGAGCGCGCAAACGCTGTGATCGCCACTTCCACGCGCGCTCTCTCAGGGGACATACAGCCCCCAGCCGGTCCGGCCGCGGGAATCCCCCACGTCACGGGCAGCATCCTTGTCACTGTCAGCGGAGCTACGGCGACACGCGTCGCCTTGGGCACTGCCCCCGACGCGACGGGTTTCCCTTCACCATTCGTCTCCGGAACCGCCCTCTCTGCCGCCCCCGGCCCGGATGGAAACTTCGCCTTCACCTCGGTGCCTGCTCGACGATACCATGTCTTAGCGATCGCGCTCAGTGTACCGCGTGACAAGCTGAGCTGGAGCGCGGTCTTCTCACCGCCCTTCCTGCCGGTCGAGGTGAGCGGGCCCTCGGTCGAAATGCCGCCGATCAGCGTGAGCCTCGCTCCTCAGCGTGTCGAGCGCCAGAGCTCCCGGGCCGGCCGCGACGCCACCGTCCGATCCCGTGGTGGAGTTAGCGGCTTGGGCGGCAGACGCAGACGCGGAGGCGGAGGTAGGCGCAGGTAGGCGCTCCTCGTCGGTGAACCGGATTCGCCCCGAGACCTTCTCCTTGAGGATCCGGTTCTCCAGCCGCAGATACTCGTTCTGCCGCGTCAGCTACCGGCACAGCAGCCGGGCTACAGCGGCGATCACAGGCAGGTCCGCCCAGTCCAGTCCTCGTTCGACGGCGTTCTCCATCCTCAGTGCCTCTCAGCCCAGGGGTATGCACGAGGGGAGAGAATACCAGGAGAGAGGCAGCACGAGCATCACGGTAGCCAGATGAGTTTCTGGACAGGGCGAGGTGTCGGCTTCCGCGCGTCCGCGCGCGGCATATCTGGGCACCCCAACTCTCTGATGGCCCTCACCGCTTCCGGCGAGAGAACTGCGGCAGCAGGTCCTTGGACGCTGCGAGCAATTCGTCGAGCATCGCCTCCGACGCCTCTGGGGTGATGGCCATCTCGTCGAGCAACAGGGCCTGCAGCGCGAGGTTCCGGTCTCCCTTTGCGCCGGCGTCGGCAACGAGCTCCTG